>CAZCWE010000114.1:0-10424 GCA_964502285.1 uncultured Spirulina sp.
CCTCACCTCCGATAACGACCCGAACTATCGCCAAGCCCGCCAACCGGGGGCCGTCTTTCGCAAAAGCAAGCCCACGGACATGGCCCAAATCAGCCGGGGCGAACTGGATTGGCCCGTGCGCCATCGTCTTTATCTCCGCTTCTCGCAACCCTTGACGGTGGGCAAAACTTACACGCTGTCTTTTGAGCGATCGCCCCTCGCCCTAGACTCGATCACCTTTCGCTACGACCCGCAACAGCAGTGGAGCGAGGCGGTGCATGTGTCGCAATTGGGGTTTCGACCGGATGATCCGGTGAAGGTGGGGTTTCTCTCACTGTGGGTGGGTAATGGCGGCCCGTGGGACTATCCCGACGGCTTGGAGTTTACGGTGGTGGATGAGGAGAGCGATCGCCCCCAATTCACCGGCCAAGCCCGGTTAAGCAAAGGCGCGACGGAATCCGAAGATCCCCGCGATCGCAACTATACCCTCACGGATGTTTACAGCCTCGATTTTAGTGACCTGAAGCGTCCCGGTCGCTATCGCCTCTGTGTGGCAACGGTGGGCTGCTCGTTGCCCTTTGCGATCGCCCCCGATGTATGGCGCACTGCCTACCGCACCGTCGCCCGGGGCTTCTACCATCAACGCAGCGGCATCGCCCTCACTGCCCCTTATACCGACTGGACGCGCCCCCGTCCCTTCCATCCCGAGGATGGCCCCATTTACCAAGCCCGCACCACCCTGATGGAAACCACTATGGGCATCGGGGAAGAGAGCGTCTTTGCTGCCCTGCAAGCCGAAACCAGTACAACCCCCGTACCGGAAGCCTGGGGCGGGTATTTTGATGCCGGCGATTGGGATCGGCGGATTCAGCACCTCGAAGCCACCCGGTTACAGGTAGAACTCGTGGAAATTGCACCGCGAATCACGCAACTGGGCTTGAACATTCCCAAAGACTACCCCCAATTGCCGGATCTGCTCAATGAGGCCCTCTGGAATCTGGACTTTTTCCGGCGTTTGCAACTGCCCAACGGCGGCGTGCGCGGCGGGATTGAATCCAGTTCCCACCCCTATCGCGGCGAAGCCAGTTGGCAGAATACTCTACCCACCTATGTCTACGCGCCGGATTTCTGGTCGAGTTATCTCTATGCAGGAAGTGCGGCTCAGGTGGCGACGATTTTGAGCGATCGCGCCCCCAGCCTCGCCCAAACCTATCGCCAGAGTGCGATTGCCGCCATGGACTACGCCGAAACCCACCGCACCGATCCCGCCGCTGCCCACGGGTTAAACCCCCTCCCCCACCAAGTTAACGATGCCCGCAACCTCGCCGCCGTCGAACTCTATCGCCTCACGGGGGACTCCCGCTGGCATGATCTCTTTCTGCAAACGACGGTATTTGGTGATCCCGATGCGCCGACAATGAAATGGGCGAACCATCATCAGCGGGATGCGGCCTTTGTCTATGCCCGTCTGACAGGACTGCCGGTAAAGGGTCAGATTCAACGCAATGCCCGCGCCGCCCTCCTCAAAGAAGCCGACACTACCTTAGCCCTGTCGCAGCAAACAGGACTGCGCTGGACCAAAGATGATCCCTACCAACCCATTGGTTGGGGGAGTAGTTTTGGGGCTCCGAAGGCGATCGCCCTCGTGCGGGCCCATGTGCTCACGGGTGAGGACAAGTATTATCAGGGGGCGATCGCTGCCAGCCAATTCGCCCTTGGGGCCAACCCCGACAACATGACCACCGTTACCGGCCTCGGCCATCATTCCCCAAAACATCCCTTAATCATTGACGCTCGTATCCAAGCCAAAACCCCGCCCCCCGGCATCCCCGTCTACGGCCCCCTTGATGTCGTCCAATTCGGCTACTACTGGACGTTTGACCGCATCCGCCATGTTACCTTCCCCGACCCCCAACAATGGCCCACCACCGAAGCCTATTTTGATGTCTTCCTCTTTCCCGCCGTCACCGAATTCACCGTCATGCAGTCCATGGGCCCGACAACCTACGCCTGGGGCTATCTCGCCGCCACTGACCCACCGGATTAGCGGCGATCGCCTGACGGTCACGCTGGATCTGACAGCGATCCCAGGGTGTGGTTAAGATTGAAGCGCACTAGCCAAATTGTTGATTAGCAAGAGAAAGAGTTATGGGAAGAATGAGATGGGCGATCGCAAGCATGGGGTTAATCTTCGGCCTCTGCACCGCCACGAGTACCCTGGTGCGATCGCCCCACGCCGCCAACGCCAAACCCACCCCCGCCGCCCTCAAACAGACCGCCGCGCCAGAGGACATGATCACCCTGGACTCTGGCTTGAAATACATTGACCAAGAAGTGGGACAAGGGGCGATCGCCCAACGCGGTCAAATCGTGTTAGTTCATTACGTGGGCAGGCTTGAAGATGGCACCGTGTTTGACAGCTCCTGGGGGCGCAATTGGCCCTTTGCCTTCCCCTTGGGCGGCGGTCGCGTCATCCCAGGGTGGGATATTGGCGTACAAGGGATGAGGGTCGGAGGGCAGCGCACCTTGGTCATTCCCTCAGAACTGGCCTACGGCGACCGGGAAATGGGGCCGATCCCCCCCCATTCCACCTTGATTTTTGAGATTGAACTGTTTGGCCTCAGAAATCCGGAATAAGACTGCAGCCGCTGTTAAGCCTGCGGGCGAGGCTTGGGCATCAACCAGCGGCCAAACTGGGCATACAGCGCCGGAAGCACCAACAGGGTGAGGGCGGTGGAGGTGAACAAGCCCCCCAACACAACGATCGCTAAGGGTTGCAGGATTTCGTTGCCTGCACCGTGAGCGATCGCCAACGGCAGCATTCCCAAGGCGGAGGTGAGCGCCGTCATCAAAATGGCGTTCACCCGTTCTAAAGATCCCTCAAGCACCGCTTTTTGTAAGGGCAGCCCCTCTGCCAATTTACGGTTGTAGTTATCCACCAACAGCAGCCCATTCCGCACCGCCACCCCGAACAAGGTGATAAACCCAATCAGAGATGCCACCGACATCACCCCCCCCGTCAAGAGGATGGAGATGATCCCCCCCACCAGCGCTAGGGGCAGGTTGAGCATAATCGCAATGGTGGCCGGTAGCGACTTGACCGAAAAGAACATCAACACCGCAATGGCGATCGCTGCCAGCACACTATACAGCAGCAAATTATTGGTGGCATTTTGCTCCGCCTCAAACTGGCCGCCGTACTGGATGAAGTAGCCATCCGGCAGTGACACCGCCGCCTGAATTTGGGTCTGAATATCCCCGACCACACTGCCAAGATCCCGTTCTGCCACATTGGCCGAAACCACAATCAGGCGGGACACATCCTCTCGGTTCACCACATTCGCCCCCGTGCCATAGTCCACCTGAGCCACATCCCCCAGCGCCACCATTGCACCCGTGGGAGTCGAAACCGGAATCGCTCGCATCGCATCGAGGGTATTGCGGGCGGACTCCGGGAGAGACACCGCAACGTCAACGAGTTGCTGATCTTCGGGGACTTGGGCTACCACTTTTTGATTGAGAGCCGTTTCCACCACCTCTGACAGTTGCGCCATGGTCAGGCCATACCCAGCGGCAGCGTCCCGGTTGTATTGAATCTGTACCTGGCGGATCGGGAGTTGCGGTTCGAGTTGTAAATCCACCACGCCGGTAATCGGTTCGATGGTGTCGCGCACCTGTTCGCCGATGCGCCGCAATTCTGCCAGGTCAGGGCCGAAGATTTTGATTGCGATCGCACTCCTGACCCCCGACAGCACTTCATCCATCCGGTGCGAAATAAAGCCGCCAATATTCGGCGCAACCCCCGGCAACGCCAGGAAAGTTTCCCGCAACTCTTTCACACTCGCTGCCCGGTCTTGTAGTGCGGCATCACTCAGTTCAATGTCCACATGGGCCATATTCACCCCCGCCCCATCCGCATCGCCCGGCGAACGACCCGCCCGCACCTGCACCCACTCATAGAGCGGGTTATCTTTCAGGGAATTGGCCAACGCCTGACCCGCGCCCATCGTAATATCCAGAGACACCCCCGGAAATAACACCATGGAATTCACCAGGGATTTTTCTTGAAATTCCGGCAAGAACACACGACCAAGGGAGGGCACCACCGCCGCCGTCGCCACCAACGCCGCCAAAGCCAGAGCGAGGATCACCTGTGGCCCGCCCATGGCGACCTGCAACAATGGCCGGTAGAGCCGTTCTGCCCACTGAGAGACCCATGTCCCTTGATCGGGTAAATTTTGATGCGCCAGCAAAATGGCACAGAGAGCCGGGGAGAGGGTCATCGCCACCAGGGTTGAGGCGAGGATGGAGAAGAGATACGCCAAGCCCATCGGCGCGAAAATGCGACCCTCAACCCCCGTCAAACTGAAGATCGGCGCAAAGACCACGACAATAATCACCGTCGAGAAAATCACCGCGAGGCGCACCTGTACCGACGTGTCGAACACCACCTGAAACGGGTGCTTCGGCTGCTCCTGGGTTTGGTTCCGGCGCAGACCTCGGTAACAATTTTCCATATCCACGATCGCATCATCCACGACCGAGCCAATCGCCACCACTAGCCCCCCTAGGGTCATCGTATTCAGACCCAGGCCAAAGGCCTTCATGAACAGTAAGCCCACCAGCAGCGAGAGGGGAATCGCACTGAGGGTAATGATCGCCGTGCGCCAATTCATCAAGAACAGGAGCAAAATGATCGACACAATTGCCCCCCCTTGGAGCAGTGAGCCGCTGACGTTGTGAATCGCCGCATCAATGAAGTTGGCTTGGCGGAAGGTGCGGGTAATCTGCACATCGGCGGGGAAGGTCGGTTGTAAGTCTGCGATCGCTGCCTCAACTGCATTCGTAACCGTGGGGGTATCCACCGCAGGCTGTTTATTAATCATTAACACCACGGCAGGCTGACCGTTCAAACTGGCATCGCCCCGCTTTGGAGCGGCCCCCGTCTGTACCGTCGCCACATCCCGCAGCAAAATCGGCCCCTCGTCCTGCACCGTCACCACCGATCGCTGCAAGTCTTCAATGGACTGCATCTGACCCATGCCCCGCACAAGAAGTTCTTGGCCGCCCCCCATCAAAAATCCACCGGGAGCATTGGCGTTGGCCCCCGCTGCGGCGGCGGTCACGTCATTCAGGGATAAATTCAACTCCCGCAGCTTCACCGGATCGATGAGTACTTGTTCCTGCCGCTCATCCCCGCCGTACAGGGTGACCTGAGACACCCCCGGCACCGAGAGAATTTGATTTTTCAGGGTGAATTGGTTTGTGACCTGTTGCAGCCGTTCTGTGACCGCTTGGCGGGCTTGGTAGATGTCGGCATTGCGGTTAAAGACAACGCTGATCATCGAAAGTCCCACTTTGGACGACGATCGCACCGTTGTCACACCGGGCAGGCCGTTCATCGTGCTTTCGATCGGCACGGTGATCTGGGTTTCCACTTCTTCGGGGGCGAGCCCAGTCGCTTCGACTTGAATATCTACCTGAGGCGGGGCAAAGGGTGGAAACACATCCAGCGGCATTTGCGTGACGCTCAAGATTCCCCCGATGGTGACAGCGATCGCCCCCACGACGATCAACCACCGTTGCGCGATCGAATTTTTGAGAATTTGATTAAGCAGCCTGTTCAACATCTACCTAAGCGCCTCCTTTTTTACCACCCAAAACGACAACAGCACCCACTACCAGGGCAGCACCCACCCCTACAATCGCAATAATTGGCACCGGCAACCCCCCAGAAGTGTCGCTGGATTCAGGGGGTACGGCGGCGATCTCGCTGGTTTCACTGTCCGGCGCGGCGGTAGCCGGTTCTTCAGCAGTTGGTGCTGCGGCGACAACCTCTTCAGGGGCGGCGTCCGGTTCTGCGTCAGCGGTTTGCGTTTTGCGAGACTCAGCATATAGCGACAAACTGCCCTGGGTCACCAATTGTTCACCCACGGACAGCCCTTCGGATATGGCGATCCTGTCGCCCTTGGTTTCCCCCGTAGTGACAGGCACCGGCTCATAGAAATTTTCGTACTGCACAAACACCAAGGGCTCACCATCGTTATCCACGAGCGCCGACATCGGCACCATGACCGCACCACTACCATCGGTGGCGGCTGTAATGGGGTTCACTTGAATGCCCATTAACGCATCTGTTTCGGTATTCACTTCAACACGATTGATCCCACCTTCGGCCTGAAATTCATCGCCATGGCCCACATGGGCGATCGCAGCGGGGGTACTCATTGCCAAGCTCAAAGCCAGTACGGAACTCAGTAACGGTAAACGTTGCATGGGAATTTCTCCATCCTTGTGATTGTCTGCCTCAAAATCTGTCACAGCATGCCATAGAGTCGATGAAAACCAGATGAAATGCGCTAGGTTTCGATAAAATTGGGTGCAGATTGAGACGGGTGCTAGGGCTGTGCGGATCTTGCTGGTGGAAGATGAAGAAGACTTGGGATTGGCGATTAAACAGGTTTTAATCGGTGAAAAGTATGTGGTGGATTGGGTCAAGGATGGGGCGCAAGCTTGGTACTGTTTGGACACTCTATGGACTGACTATACAGTGGCGATTTTTGATTGGTTACTGCCGGAGCTTTCGGGGCTAGAACTGTGTCAGCGGCTCCGATCACGCCACAATGCTCTGCCGGTCTTGATGCTGACGGCTTTGGGACAGCCGGAAAACCGCATTACAGGGTTAGATGCTGGGGCGGATGATTATCTGGTTAAACCGTTTGTAATGGAGGAACTTTTGGCGCGACTGCGCGCGTTGCAGCGGCGATCGCCTCAGTTAAAGCCGCAGCAGTTGACCGTTGGGTTTTGGACACTAGATGATGCCAATACTCAGCTACAAATCCAGTGGCCGGAGCGGTCACCTCTGGCGATGCCCTTGACCCTGAAGGAGTTTCAGGTGTTGGCCTATTTGATGGAACATTGCGATCGCATCATCCCCGGTAGCAAGCTTCGCTCTCAACTGTGGGATATTGACGAAGAACCTGTCAGTAATGTGGTGGCGGCTCAGATTCGCCTGCTGCGCCGTAAGTTTGCCCGCTACGACTCCCCCTGTCCCATCGAAACAGTGCCGGGGCAGGGCTATCGATTCAAGACAACGCCATGAACAGTCAGACACTCTTTCGACGCAGTCGCATCCAACTGGCTGTCTGGTATGCCCTGGTGATGGGGGGGATTTTGAGCCTGTCCGGATTAGGGGTGGCTCGTGCTCTGATGCAGGCGAATTGGGTGGCCCTAGAGCGAGAAATTGAATCCATTGCGGGGACGCTGCACGATAGTTTAGAGCCGATGTTGCCCCCCTCCGGGAACCCCACCGAGGCGCTACAGCAGATTTTTCCGGATCTCTGTGTGGTGGCTTCTCCCTGTCGGCTCAATGCCAGTCTGATCCAACGCCACACCCTAGGGATTAGCGATCGCACCACCTACTACATTCGCCTGTTTGATCACCACGGTACGCTGTTGGCATTTTCGCCGAATCAACCAGAACCGCTACCCTCGACCCTGAATCCCGCCACCTGGCAAACCTTGCAAACCGAAAGCAGCGATCGCTATCGCCAATTCACTACCATCCTCCACAGTGCTGCCCATGCCCATGCCCCAGGGGACGAACCCCACACCCATGAGTCGTGGGGCTACCTACAAGTGGGGCGGACGCTCATCGCCTTTGATGCTGAACGCCAACGGTTGCGGTGGATTTTTATCGCGGGGTTGCCGCTGGCGTTGGGGTTAATTGCCGTGGCGAGTTGGTGGCTATCGGGATTGGCGATGCAGCCCATTTATCAGTCCTATCAACGACAGCAGCAGTTCACGGCGAATGTGGCTCATGAGGTGCGATCGCCCCTCGCCAGTCTCCTCGCCACTGTGGACGCCATTCTCCGCCTGCCACCTGAACAAGCTGCACAGGTTCCCCCTCTCCTTCAGACCATCGAACGCCAGGGACATCGCCTCAGTCAGTTAGTCACCGATCTGCTGTTGCTCACCAGCCTTGAACAAGACACCACCGCCAAGCCGCTGCGGCCCTGCTGCTTAAATGATATTGTGGCGGACTTAACCGAGGAACTCGCGGAGTTGGCCACGGCCACCGAGATTCACCTCAGCCACCAGCTTCCGGCGCATGACCTCTATGTTGCTGGTCATGAATCCCAGCTTTATCGCCTGGTGTCTAACCTCATGGCCAATGCGATTCAATACACGCCGCCCGGTGGTTCAGTGGTGGTGAGTTTGGCCACCCAAGACCGCTGGGCCATGATCGCAGTCAATGATACAGGCATTGGTATTCCTGCGGAGGAACACAACCGCATTTTTGAGCGTTTTTATCGTGTCCATAGCGATCGCTCCCGCAAAACCGGAGGCACAGGGTTAGGACTCGCGATCGCTCAGGCGATTGTGCAACGGCATCAGGGGCATCTGTCCCTAGACAGTCGTCCGGGAAATGGCAGCCGCTTCACGGTTTCGCTGCCCGCTGTTCACGTTTAATCTTGATCGTTCCAGGGGGATCAGGTGCGATCGCGGGATGCGATCGCCTCTGGAGTATGACGAGGAACTAGCGTCGGTTCCTCGATCACCTCCTGCCCCCCCAGGCGAATCGAATAGGCAAACACCATGTAATAGACCCAAAAAATATTTTCCGACCGCAGTAGCAGGCTTTCGGTGATGTTGTACATAAAGAAAAACGTGAAAAACACCAGCGGACCAAAATCTTCTGGGGTGTTGGTGACATAAATTCGCTTCACCGCCCGAATTAAAAAGACCATCATGCTAATCACAAACAAGATTAACCCCACAATCCCCACTTCTAACAGCAGATCCACTACGCCATTGTGAGCATGGGGCGGTGCATAGGTTTGGGCCAACAGATTCATCGGCGGCAAACCGACCACCACAATCCCCGCCTCACCCGGATAAACAGACTGTGGGTCCCAAAACACGCCCCGCGCATAGCCTAGCCACGGTCGTTGCGCCAAGCGCATAAAAGCATAGCCCCAAATTTCTGTGCGACCAGTGAGGGTCGGGTCACGCCCCAACCCAATCATGATCGCGTCCCAATTACTAAAAAACACCGTCAACCCTGGCACGGACAGCCCCAAAATCACGGAACAAATCATTACCATCACCAAATTGCGCCATCGCAACGTTCGCAACAAAAATAGGGTAGCGACCAAGACAAAGAAAATAATCAGCCCAGATTTGGAGGTGGTCATCAGGGTAACAAACAAGGACAGCCCTAACCCAGCCGCAGCCCAGATGCGATTGTAGGAGGGGTCAAAGAGGAGGGGTAAATGGGCTGCCGCTCCCAAGGTCATCATGGTGGAGAGTTCATTCTTTTGGGGGTAGATGCCCTTCCAGGCCCCGGCGAATTTATCGCCGCGATGGACACCGGCTGGCATGGCGAAGGCCCAGATTGTGCTGAGAATAGCGGCGACTTCGAGGCCCCAGGAGAGTAAGATGACCTGTTTTCGCAACGGAAAGCGACCGGCAATATACAGGGCAAAGGAAAACATATAGAGAATTTCGCGCACCTGAAGGTTAGTCGTGCTGGGCAGTTCCGACCAAGCGAAGGAGCAGAAAGACAGGGCGTTCAGGGCGAAGAGAGCCAGGTCGCCTCTGAGGACGTAGAGGGTCATTTGCCAGCGCAGGGCCAACAGCGCGGTAGACATGGCAAAAACTCCGTAGCGCACGAGGCTATCGGGAGCACGACCCACCACTTCTCTGAGGCTGCGGGTGAAGAAGAGGATGCCCAGGATAGTAAAGGCAATTTCGGCAATTTCAATCGCTTTCTCGCGGGTCAAGGAAATGCGCAACATAGGCGAAGGGGGAGGAGTTGGGGAGAAAGTTTGTCCGATTCTAACCTGTTCGATCGCTGCCCGCAGGAGGGGAGGGGGGAGGGCGATCGCAGCCAAGCGTTAGAATTTTCAGCAAGCAGTTTGGATTGTGGCCATGAGTTTTCAAATTAATGCACCGTTTGAACCGACGGGGGATCAACCAAAGGCGATCGCGCAACTCACCGCCTCCCTCCGTGCGGGGCATCGTCTCCAAACCCTCCTCGGCGCGACGGGAACCGGCAAAACCCTGACCATGGCCCATGTGATCGCCAATTTGGGCCGCCCCACCCTCGTCCTCGCCCACAACAAGACCCTGGCGGCGCAACTGTGCAACGAACTGCGGCAATTTTTTCCCGATCATGCGGTGGAATATTTCATCAGTTATTACGACTATTACCAGCCGGAAGCCTATATTCCGGTCAGTGATACCTATATCGAAAAAAGTGCCTCGATTAATGAAGAAATTGATATGTTGCGCCACTCAGCGACGCGATCGCTCTTTGAGCGGCGCGATGTGATTGTCGTCGCCTCGATTAGCTGCATCTACGGGTTGGGAATGCCCGCCGAATACCTCAAAGCCGCGATTCCCCTGCGAGTGGGGGAAGAATTCGACCAGCGGGAACTCCT
>CAZCWE010000115.1:0-3386 GCA_964502285.1 uncultured Spirulina sp.
TCCCCCTGACCGCTGCGATCGCCCTGCCGCAGGGTTAAAATCGCCCCCTCGCGCTGTCGCCAAATCCCGTGCGCTGTCTGGAGAGGACGACGAAATGCGATCGTATAGGGCTGCACCCCACAGCTTAGACCTGGGTTCATTATTGACATTTCCTGAGCGACTCGATACGATGGGAAAGCTGCCAAATTGCGGGTGTAGTTTAGTGGTAAAACCTTAGCCTTCCAAGCTAATGATAGGGGTTCGATTCCCCTCACCCGCTTCTTAATTCATCACACCCTTACCCTGCGTCGTATTGCTCACAGGCCTGGATCAATTCCTGGCGGATGATATCCACCAGCCAATCGGGGGATATCACACGCACATTCGCACCGTACTGTAAAATGCGCTGCCGAAACCAGAATAGGCAGTCTTCTTCAGTGGTGATCTCTACATAATCGGGGGTTTGGTCGGTGATTTTTTCGTGATAACGGCGTGGCTGATAGCGTTTCAGTGGCCCACCCATGCGATAGGTGATGGTGGCGGTGGGGAAGCTCGAAAACACCCAACGATGCGCCGAGGCCGCACAGATATCCAGGATGCGATCGGTTCGGAAGATAATATTTTGCTCAAAACTAGGGGCAGGACTGTATCGGGGTTGCCATTGTGGAACATAGGCAAACAGGTAGAGCACACCATTATGTAAGCGGAGTTCGGCGCGATCAATATCCCACATTTTGGACTCGCCTCCACTGCTCTGATACCGGATCGCAAAACGACATGCTTTTTCAATGCGGTTTTGGAGTGTTGCGACTGTTTTGGGCAGTTCCGCTTTACTGTAGTCTACCGGGGGGCTAAAGTCGGCTTGAAAGTCAGAGGGGCGATCGCTGTCTCGCGTTTGATGAATGCGCTTTAATTGACCAGCCGGGGCCGAAAACCCCATCTGTTCTAAAACGTGGGTCGCCAAATACAGGGCTTGGCGTTGTTCGGCGGAGAGGATAACCGGAAAGTTTGAGTCTTTGAGACGGTAGGGATGATAGGGCGCACTCTCAATCTCAAAGCCACAATCACGCAGTTTACGAATCGTGCGCGTCACCTTCTGGAGGGCATCGTTGCTCGGTTTACCGTGGGCTTCGAGGAATTGCGCTAAGGTTTCGGCTAATTCTTGACGGCTGTAGGCGCGATCGGCCAGCAGGCGCAAAATTTCGAGGGCGAAGCTCAGGCTGTTGTAGGGGGAGGGCATCTGAGGAAGAGGAATGGAATCAACAGACGATCTACTCGACCGCAGAGATGAAAAAACGGTGGCATGTGAAATCATCCGATTTGGATAAATAGCACTTTCAAGCAGGGGGTCTTCTTTGGCGAGGTCAGTTGTTTTGGCATCAGGGGCGCGATCGCTGGGTGCTGTTCGCTCCAACGTTTGAGGGAACCAACTATTTCGCAGCTTGACCCCAATTCTCGTCGGGGTGCAACGCTGGCCATTGGTGTCAACTTAAGCAAAAAAACGGCTGGAAGCCAAACACCGCCAGGAACTCAAGTTCCTGGCTCATAGCTCAAGTAGGCTAAAGCCCACTAATTGGGTAAAGCCTTAACCCGTTTTAACGGGTTAGATCTCTGAGCCTGGGATTCAAATCCCAGGCGGGATGAGCATCCTACCGTTAAGTTCATACCAATGAACGCTTGCCCCCCTCTTTTCGTCGCTTATACCCCTCAAAGCTTAAACGTTGTCATTTTTTGACTACGACTTACTCAACGAGGGGTATAGAGTGAGTTTAGTCACCCCAGAGGATTCATGAAAATACGTCTCAAGCCGCTGTATATGCGGCTCAATTCCGGTGTTGGGAATTGCAAACTGGGCTGCACCGAACAGTGCCACGTTCACCAAATTGCTCCCGGTCTTCAACTCTCTGACGGCCATACCTGCCCACTGTATCAACACCAGGTTGATACTTATCACGAAATTACAGAAGGTGAAGCCGATGTGATTTTTGTCGCAGTGGCCACGGGTGGCGGCAAGACGCTAGGCGCAGCATTACCGAGCTTGATGGATGCACAATATTCAACGCTGAAGATGTTCCCGACCATTGAACTCGTTGAAGATCAATACCGCCAAGAACAAGACTCACGAGTAAAGCTATTTGGCCCTCAATCTCAGCAAGCCCAATATTTTGGGGAAGATGTCGATCGCCTCTACGGTGCAGAACTCAGCCGCCGTGTTCAAGCAACGGGTCAGAATCGTGCCTTTGAATTAAAGAAGGCGATCGAAAAAACCCCTGTATTGCTCACCAACCCAGATCTGTTTCACTACATCACCCATGCTCGCTACCACGACCCAGCCCGGTCTCAAGACGAGTTACCGATGGTGATGGCCACCTTTCCGAAGCTCTGGATCTTTGATGAATTCCACATCTTCGGCGCACATCAAGAGGCGGCAGTGCTCAACAGCATTTGTTTAATTCGTCGTTCTCAGAATCGGCAGAAGCGGTTTGTGTTTACCTCAGCAACGCCCAAAAAATCGTTTGTGGCGTTCCTGAAAAAGTCTGGTTTAAATGTTGCAGAGATTACGAGTGAGTACTGTGATCAGCCTGAGGTTGGCTACCGTCAAATTTTGCAACCGATTGAGCTGGAGTTGGTTAGTCTCAAAAAGCAAGATGCCCAAGACTGGTTAGTAGCCAATCTAGAGCACATCAAGGCCTTGCTCAATGCTGAAACAGCGGGCCGCGGTTTGGTGATTGTGAACTCGGTGGCCATGGCAGGGCGCATTACCCGACAGCTTCAGGCGTTGATTCCGCAATCAGTAATCGATATCCGAGAGGTGAGCGGACGAGTCGATCGCGCTGCCCGCCAAGAGACTCAGCACGCTCTGCAAAATTCACCACAATCGGTGTTGGTGATCGCCACCTCTGCGGTGGATGTGGGGGTGGATTTTAAAATTCACCTCCTCATCTTCGAGAGCAGTGATGCAGCAACCGTCACCCAGCGACTTGGACGACTGGGGCGACATCCGGGCTTCACCACTTATCAGGCCTATCTATTGATTCCAGAGCGGACTCCTTGGGTGAGGGGCAAAGTTGAAAAATACCTCAAAAACCAGCAGTTAGAAGGGCAAGCCCTGAGCCGAGGCGATGGGTTTAATGACTTAATTGCAGAGGCGTTCAATGCCCCGAAGGAGTTTGAAACATATCGGCAGAGGTGGGGGGCATTGCAAGGGGTCGGAATGCTGGAGCAGATTAAGCAGACTAACCCGAATTGGGATGTATCGGAGGGGGTGCGATCGCGCATTCAAGAAGATCTCCAGCGCGTCTATGATGAATCAACCCTCAAGGTGGCTCACGGCCAATGGTTTGGCGAATACGGGGGAGCTGCCCCCAAGGAAGAATCCAAAAATCAACTTGGTGCAGCGATTCGAG
>CAZCWE010000115.1:3396-10420 GCA_964502285.1 uncultured Spirulina sp.
AACTTTTGCGCTTTCGGGGTGGGTCATCACTGCAAGCTGGGGTCTGGGATGGGAGCCGATTCTACACCTATGACCTCTTACGATTACTGCCCTACGCAACCATCGAAGCCGTTGCACAGCAAGACTTTCTAGACGCAGCCGAACACCATGGTTTTAGCCGAGAGGAATTTCCTGAAGCCTATCTCTGTGCGTATCTCAAGATTCAAGATTGGCTCGATCAGCGTCAATCATTCACACTCCGCTATAACCAGATTCCCCAGCTTGTCAAAACGGGTGAACTCACTCTCCTTTCTCGCCAAAAACTCTTCCTTGAGGGACATCCCTCACCGGAGGTCAGAACCTGCATTCAGAGTCAGACGAAAATGCTCGCGTTCTTGGTTCCCGTTGACCCCGGCAAACGAGACAGTCACTGGCAAGTGAGCAAAAAACTCAACCTCAGCCCCCTGTTTGGCCTCTATCGCCTGGAGGACAACAGCAATGGAGCCTATGCCTGTGCCTTCAATCAGGACGCGCTGTTACTCGATGCGCTGAACTGGCACAGTTCTCAGCTCAAGTCTTTCTTTGACACCTATGGCGCACTGTCATTCTTTTTTTGAGGTTTAACGTTATATGGCCACTCTGTTGCAGCAATTGCTGCTTTCGACCCATCCGGAAACACTCGACCCTATTTTGCGGGACTATATCGAGCAGGTTGTCCCAGCTTTAGAAACTCACTTTGGCAATATTGCCGGTTTAGGCGGTAGCGAAGCAACCCACCGGGCTAATCTTGAGAAAGCAGGTTTGGGGAGCGATCGCACCCACAAAACGGCCCAAGCCTACAGCAATAAGCCCGACCAAAGCCTAGCCAGCCACGTTTTGAACGCCCTGCTGATTGGCTGGGAACTGATCCCAAAATTGGGGCGGCGATCTGCCCTGAGCGACCTGGAAAAACGCCTGTTTTGCCTGGCCATTACCCTCCATGACTACGACAAACAATGTCATGGCTGTGGCATCCCTAGCCCCAAGGCTGACAAGATTCCTGAGATTCTTGAGGTCTGTCTGAAATTGGGTGAACAGCTAAACTTTGAAGGCTTTTGGCCGGAATGGCATGAGTATTTGAGTGATGTCGCATTTCTTGCTCAGAATACCCACGGCAAAAGCAGCACGAACCTTTACCCCAGTAACTGGCCCCAGATTCAACATGAGGAAGCTCGTTTGCTGTCCCCCCTACGGCATTTGCTGACCTTTAGTGATGTGGCGGTGCATTGTGCAGCACCCGGTGAGGTGAGCACCACGACGAGGGGCGATCGCCTCCGAGAACTGCTCGACCGGCTCAGCATTAATCAGCGCCTGACCTATCATCACCTCCGTGATTCCGTAGGTTTGTTGAGTAACCTGATTCACAATGCAACGCTCCAGCACCTCCAAGCTCTGGAGTATCACCCGATCATTTACCTCGCCCAAGGCGTGATTTACCTCGCGCCACCCGATGCAGAAACACCGGATCGCGCCACAATTCAAACCGTTATCTGGCAAAAACTCCAGGGCTTTTTGACCGCCACAATGAGCGGTGGTCGCATTGGCTTTAAACGAGACGGCAAAGGCTTAAAAATCTCGCCCCAAACCCGCGAAGTCCTCAGTCCCACCGCCTTGATTCGAGCCTTGCCCACGGTGATTCAGGCGAAAGTTGGCAACGCCAAAGACCCGGCCACCCCCAAGCGGCTGGCCAAGCTAGAGCTAACCGAAGCAGAACAAGACGCATTTGCTGAGATTAGTGAATTGCAGAGCGATCGCCTCGCGGAATTGTTGGGATTAGTCCAGAAAGAACTCTTTTTCGGTGCGGCTGAACCGTTTATCCATTGGGTTTTAGACTATTTCAACCTCACAAACCAAATCACCCCAGAGCAAACCCAAATTCAAGCCGGAGGTGTGAACTATGGTTGGTATCATGTTGCAGCAGCCGTCGTTACCCAAAATAGTAGCCAAGATGACGAAGAGTTCCAAGACTATTTAGGCGAGTTTGCCGAGGCCCTAGCTGAGTGGTACGAAGCCCAGCAACAGGCAGAAGCCGCAGCAATGTCCCTGACCCAAAAAGTCTTTTTAGACTATGTGACGGGAGCGTTAGAAATCCAAGATTGGCCGTCAGCTTTACCGAGTTTCAGCCATGAACTCGAAGCCTACAGCATGGCTAAAACAAAGGCGGCAAAACAGCCTATTTGTTCCCTTGGTTCTAGTGAATTCCCTTCAGAAGACCAAATGGATTCGGTGGTGCTGTTCAAACCTCAGCAATACAGCAATAAAAATGCTTTGGGTGAACGACAGATCAAGCGAGGCATTTCTAAAATTTGGTCATTAGAAATGCTTCTACGTCAAGCGAAATGGTCTGCAATGGCCGGAAAATTTGATGATCAAAATCCAGTGTTTCTCTCAATTTTTCCAGCCTATGTTTATAGTCCTCGCACCATTTACGCGATTCGCTCGTTTGTCACTTCACTGAATAAGCCTAACCTCTGGGATGTTCGCAAAAAATGGCTCAATGGTGGTTTGGATCTGAAAGCCGTACTACGGACTTATTCGTGGTGTGAGGGACAAACGGAGGCTGGTCAGTTTGCCAGTGAGCTGCTGCCAGATTACAGCCAATCAGACTTGCCCTTTATGGCCACCTGTGTGACGAAAGCTCTACGGGCAAAAACAGTTACAGAATATTGGATTGATCCCATCTTCTTGAGCCTCTTATTTCCCTATCTCCTCGGTGTCAAAGTCGTCGCGTCCCGTAGCATGATCCCGCTGTATCAGAGCGATCAGGACTTCCGGGAAACGGTGGTGCTAGATGGCCCGGCAGGCTTCTGGAGCCTGATGGGACTGTCCACGAGCCTACGAGTCGAAGACATTGAACCGACGCTGGAAAAACTGCTGGCCTTCTATGCCCTGCACTTGGGAACGATGAGTAGTCCTCCCAAAGCCAACTGGCAAGATTTTACAAAAACCGTACAGGAGGTCGTGACCGATGTGTTGAATGTGTTTGCCCTCGCTGACCGGATGCTCCGCCGCGATAAACGCGATCCGGGGCCGATCGAAGTGCAGCAATATTGCACCTTTGCTCATATTTTCGCTAAAGGAAATCCGCTTATGTCTGACCAATTAGACACAATTCAAAAACTCGTCAATGAATGTCGTGTGTTTTATCATGCGAGTCTGAGGGATTCGAGTCATGCAATCCTGCTGCCCCTCACTAAAGCCCTGGAAAATTTGCTTGATATTCCTGATGATTGGGAATCACAATTAAGCATTGCTGAATTGGTTGCAATGGGGTCGGGTCAACTTTCTGATGCCCTCGATCGCCAGGAGGTTTATAAACGACCATTGCTGATGGACAAATCTATCCCTTATGAGCAACGAAAGCTCAGGGATAGTGCAGCCATTGAGCAGTTTATGCAAACTTGCATTGAAGAGCTATTTCAAAAAATGTGCAAGGGCGATCGCGCCATCTTAAACGAACAACAAAACCGCATCAAGTCTGGCTTTGAATTTATGTATCGCAAGGAGATGAATGCGGCATTAGCTGCGAGCAAAGCTGATGCAGAGGAATAGTGCGTGGGCGCAAGCATTGCGCCCCTACAGAGTAAACCTGCTGTGGGCATTGCCCACCCTACATACTTAACAATTACTGCAATGAATACCATGTTAGACACCATCAAATCTGAATTTCACACCCAAATTCCTCGTCTTGCGTCGGGTAAATATGTCCACTTTTTGATGCTGCGCCATTCCCAATCATTTCCCGTTTTTCAAACTGATGGGATGCTCAATACGGCTCGGACTCGTGCGGGGTTGGATGCAGAAAATAGCGTCATGAGTCGGTTGGTGATGTTTAAGCGGAAACAAACCACGCCGGAACGTTTGGCCGGTCGGGAATTGCTGCGATCGCTCGGCTTGACCAGTGGCGACAAACCCGACGCGAAAAGCAAAAAAGATGCTGATAGTAATCGGTGTGAATATAACGGAGAAGATTCTTGTAAAAAATGCCCCGACTGCATTTTGTATGGCTTTGCGATCGGTAACTCTGGTTCAGAACGCTCTAAGGTGTATTCAGATTCCGCCTTTTCCCTCAGTGCCTACGATGCCACTTCCCACAAAAGCATGACGTTCAATGCGCCGTTTGAAGGGGGAACTATGAGCGAAGGCGGAACGATGCGCACTGCCATTAACAAACTCGATCATATTCTGCCAGAAGTGACGTTTCCCACGGTGGAAACCTTGCGAGATGCTACTTATGAGGGGTTTCTCTACGTGTTAGGGAATTTATTGCGAACCAAGCGGTATGGCGCACAGGAATCTAAAACAGGCACGATGAAAAACCATCTAGTGGGCATTGTGTTGAGTGATGGGGAAATCTTCAGTAATTTGCACTTTACCCAAGCCATCTATGAACGTCTCGCAGGGAATTTAGATCATCCGATCACCTATCTTTGCGAAGTGGCGGCGGAAGTGGCTCAAACACAACTGGGATTTGAACCGGTGCGAACCCATCGGGTGATTATGGGAGCAGAGTTGCAGACTTTCATTGCGCAAGTGAGTGACATTTATCAAGATGATGCTCGGCTTCAAATGATCATGGGTGACCTCTATGCTCAAACTAAGCATTATGCCCAGGAACATGGCGCGTTGTCCGGTGGCAAGAAAAAGTAAATTCTGTCTTCATCTTTAGCCCTTCTCCCTCTGAGGAGAAGGGAGCCAGAAGCCTTCTTTCATCAAGACCAAAATGCTGCACATTGGATATTCAATACCATGGTCAAGATTTATCTGTGCAAGCTCACGTTACATGACAATGTTTTTTTTGCGAGTCGTGAGCTGGGCACACTGTATGAAACGGAAAAGTATCTTCATAATTGGGCGTTAAGTTATGCCTTTTTTAAGGGGACATTAATCCCGCATATCTATGGTTTGGTGGGCGATCGCGCCCAACGTCCGGGTTATTTTGATGCGGATAATGAACAAAATTTACTGTATCTGAATGAGGCGAATATTTATCTGTTTCCTGCCTTGCCGCTGCAATGGATTTATCAAGTCAACACCTTTAAGGCAGCCCAGACCACCTATTACGGACGGGCTAAGCAGTTTGGCGACAAGGGAGCCGATCGCAACTATCCGATTAACTTCGGTCGCGCGAAGGAGTTGGCCGTGGGCAGCACGTTTCGCACCGTGATGATCACGGAGGGCGATCGCGCTTTCCCCCGTTGGATTCGCCTCGGTAAATGGTCTGCCAAAATCCGGGTGGATAGCCAGGAAATTCCTGCCGCTGCGATTCAAGCCCAATCGGGGACGTATCTCTGTGAACATCCTTTAAATCCGCTGGATTTAGCCGCGAGTCAACAGTTGCACCTGTATAACCGGGTGGTGATGCCGCCGACGAGCTTGGTGAGTCAGGCACAACTCAGCGGTGATTATTGGCGGATTGACTGTGCATTGCTGCGAGAACGTGACCCCTATTTACCCAAAATGCTGAATCTGCCGCGCGGCTGTTCCTATGGTGCGGAGGTGTTGCGCCATGTCTCTTGATGCGATCGCCTATTCCATCGTCATTGAACTCGCGGCCGCTGCCACCATCCCCAAGCTCCCCCTCCTCAGCCATGCCCTCCATGCCCAAGTGATCGAATGGATCGCCCTGGCTGATGCTGACTTGGCGCAACTGTTGCACAAGGCTCCGGTGTCCCCCCTCTCGATTTCGCCGCTCCGGGGTCAGTCGCCCCGACGCGGCCTCAAACCGGGCGATCGCGTCTATGTTCGGGTCGGGATTTTGGCGAGTCCCTATGCTCAGGCATTATTAACGGGGTTGGAGCAGTGGCGATCGCGCCCCCTCACCCTCCACCAGCAGCCTTTTCAAATCGTCGCGGTGTTAACCCTTCCCGGCAGTCATCCCCAAGCCGGAGCGACCCCCTACCCCCTGTTACACCAAACCCCAGCCACCAAGACACTCACCCTAGAGTTTCTGTCCCCCACCAGTTTCAAGCAAGGGAAAAAAACGATCCAACCGTTACCGTTGCCGGAATTGGTATTTGGCGGTCTGCAACGGCGCTGGAATGCCTTCGCCCCGGCTGTGCTGCGGTTTGACCCCATCGACTGGCAGGGCTGGGTGAGTGCCTACGACCTCAAAACCCACCGCCTGACGATCAAAAACTCGACGGAGATCGGGGCGCAGGGTCGCATTAGTTATGAGTTCCCTGATCCTGCCCAAGGGCAACGGGCGGCAGTTCTAGGGCAGTTTGCCTTTTTTGCGGGGGTGGGGCGCAAAACGGCGCTGGGGATGGGGCAATGTCACGTGTTGTCGCGTTAGGAGTCTAGGCATCATGCTTTGAAACCATTTATCATGAATTTTTGGCGAACCGATAGCGGGGTTGTTTTCCCTGGCAGGCTTGCCAAATCACCAGAACCTTGAAAATTCAATAGTTTTCAACTTTTTTATGGTTGGGGTTGAGTGCTGTTTGGGGCAATGTGCGATCATTTTGGGGACATTTGCCAAAACCATAGCCCAAGCCCTTGCTTTGAGCCTACCCTGGAGGGCGATCGCTCAACCCCCCAAATCCCGTCTACGGGACTGAAACGGATATCTCGCCTCATATCAGAAGAAGGGCAAAATTCCGCTCAACCCCCCAAATCCCGTCTACGGGACTGAAACGGCCAAAAGACCGGGCAAAGCCAGCCAGCCCACGATCGCTCAACCCCCCAAATCCCGTCTACGGGACTGAAACGCCAGTAACTCAGGATTGCGAACCACCGACAGGGACGCTCAACCCCCCAAATCCCGTCTACGGGACTGAAACGAAGATTCGGGCGAGGGGAAAACACGGGCCAGCAATCGCTCAACCCCCCAAATCCCGTCTACGGGACTGAAACTGGTGTCTTTGGTGGTGTCTAATTCGTCAATCTCGGCACGCTCAACCCCCCAAATCCCGTCTACGGGACTGAAACAGAAGGGTCAACGCCCCGCTCAACCCCTGATCCACCAACGCTCAACCCCCCAAATCCCGTCTACGGGACTGAAACA
>CAZCWE010000116.1:0-6435 GCA_964502285.1 uncultured Spirulina sp.
GGCCGGGCTATCTCCTGCGGAGACGCTACGCGAACGACGACCCTCAGCCCTCGACAGTATCTTTTGAGAAAAAGGGAACCTTAGGTGTCCTAAACTTTGTGACTACTGCTATGTAAGCGGTAGCTTTGCTATGGGGGTGCGGTGGAGACCTGATGCCGCACCTCCATACGCTTCACTCTTCGATCCAGTTTTTCGCCCGACTGACGGCCTTTTGCCATTGGGCAAAATTAGCTTGGGCTTCGGCTTGACCCTCGCCCGGCTCAAAGACTTGATCCACTTGCCGCTTGCTTAAGAGTTCGTCGTAATCATCCCAAAACCCCACAGCCAAACCTGCCCCAAAGGCCGCCCCTTGGGCCGTCGCATCGAGGATCGCTGGCCGCTCCACGGGGATGCCGAGCACATCCGCTTGGAACTGCATCAGCCAATCATTTTGGGATGCGCCGCCGTCTACTTTTAGTTGGGAAATGGGTTCGTTCGCGTCTTGGTTCATCGCATCGACCACTTCTTTGACTTGGTAGGCGATCGCCTCTAGCACCGCCCGCACCATATGCGCCTGCTGTACCCCGCCCGTAATCCCTTGGAACGAAGCCCGCGCATTCATATCCCAATGGGGCGCACCCAAACCACTCAAGGCCGGCACGAAAAACACCCCGTCGGTATTGGGCACAGACCGCACGATCGCATCCGTCTCCTTCGCGGATTTAATCAATTGCAACCCATCCCGCAGCCATTGAATACAAGCCCCAGCGGTAAACATCGCCCCTTCAAAGGCGTAGTTGGTTTGCTCCGGCGTTGTCCAAGCCACCGTAGATAGGAGTCGATGGGTCGATCGGGCCAATTCTGTCCCCATCTGCGCCACCAAAAAGCACCCCGTCCCATAGGTGCATTTCAACAACCCCGGCGTATTGCACCCATGGGCAAACAGTGCCGCCTGTTGATCACCAAAAATCGCCGTCACCGGAACCGCTGCCCCCAAGAGAGCCGGATCACTCTCGCCAAACTTGCCCATACTGGGCTGAATCGTGGGCATCCACTGGGACGGAATATCAAACAGCGTCAGGAGATCCGCATCCCATTCCCCCTGCGCCAGGTTCATCAACATCGTGCGGCTGGCGTTGCTGTGATCCGTGGCGTGGACTTTATGACCCGTCAAATTCCACAAAATCCAGGTGTCAATCGTGCCCGCGAGAATATTGTCCGGGTTTACATTAGGGCAATTGTCCTTGACCCAATTGTGCAGCCACGCCAGTTTTGTGGCGGAAAAATAGGCATCCACCACTAAGCCCGTGCGATCTTCGATTAAACTCGCTTGCCCCGACGCTTTCAATTGTTGACAATGGGCCGTAGTGCGGCGATCTTGCCAAACGATCGCCCGATGGAGCGGTTTTCCCGTGGTCTTATCCCACAGCAAACAGGTTTCCCGCTGCACCGTCAGCCCGATGGCAGCGATCTGGGAGGCAGACACATCGTGTTCGGCCAAGACCCGCTTCATCAAAATTTGGGTGTCTCGCCAAATCTCTTCGGCATCATGTTCTAGCCAGCCAGGGTGAGGATAATGTTGGGTGAATTCTTTATAGGTTTGGCCGGCGATCGCTCCGTCGGAATTGAAAAGAATAGCGCGGTTTCCCGTCGTACCCAAATCAATCGCGAGGACATAGTCATGTGTCATTGTCTTACTCCCAGTCACAGCTAACCCCCCAAGGGGCTGTTTGCCGAATTTATCAAATCCGCTCCCCCTCTGGCCCAATACACCGGGATTTTGTTGGAAAAATTTTCCAAAACGAGAGTCATTCTGTCTACAATCAAACCGATCTTGAGACGGATTATCGATTTTCTGCGATCGCTCCGCGTTTTTCACCCCATCCATTCCGCCGTCACTTTTTTCCCCACCCATGGCCAAAAAACAAAAATTCCCCCACCTCCTAGGCTCCAAATGGACCGCCAAACAGAAAACCTTTGGCTGGCGACATTTCCAAGTTCAAAACCGCAAAGCTGAGGGCAAATGGGTCTTTGCCGAACTGGTTTCCTCCTGCGATCCGACGGTGCGGTTTTGGATCAATGCTCGGCAACTCAAGGACGATCGCAGTTGGGCGGCGGGCTGGACTCCCCTCAATCAACTTCATGCCCTCAACGACCCCGAACCGGATTGGATTGAATTCTAAATTTTTTCCCATAAATCGTGCTGGGGGTAAAACGTTGTGCGTCATCGGTGGAACATACAGTTTTGTACGGGTTCTCCGTCTGCAGTGGGGCGCATCGTGGACGTTAAATGTGGACATTAAATTAAGATGCCCTGGTCGAGGTTCTGGCGGGGAATGTTTTGCATTAAGCGTCAAGACTCTGTGAATGGGGAATCGACCGCTATCCGCATCGCG
Organism: uncultured Spirulina sp.; assembly: GCA_964502285.1. Classification (GTDB taxonomy): domain Bacteria; phylum Cyanobacteriota; class Cyanobacteriia; order Cyanobacteriales; family Spirulinaceae; genus Spirulina. Next base: position 2,376 of record CAZCWE010000116.1, read on the forward strand.
TTAGCTGGATGAGCGTCAAACAGGCGCGATCGCATCCTCTGCCGCATCTCGATGTTGGCAGTCGTTACAGAGGCCAAAAAATTCGAGGGTGTGATAGTACACTTTGAACTGATGAGAGGCTTGTAATTGGTGTTCGAGTTCATGCACCGGGCATTCCGCGATGGGAATCGAACGGCCACAGCCGAGGCAGGTGAGGTGATGTTGATCCTGCTGGACGGGGCTGTAGAGAGATTCGCCATTGGTGAGGGTGCGCACCTTCACCAAGCCGTCGAGCTTGAGACCTTCGAGGGCGCGGTACACCGTCGCAAGTCCCATGTTTTGCTGCATTTGGCGTAATTCAAGATAGAGGTCTTGGGCGGAAATGGCGCGATGGAGGGTTTTCAGGAGGCGAAGAATTTTTTCTTGGGAACGGGTGCGGGTCTTCATGCGCTGTGGTTCAGCTTGCTCGGATGCCCTTTAGTATACGAGAAAGCTGAATCTCTAGGGGCGAACATTCCCGCAGCCGATAGAATGGGGGATGTGCTGTTTTGGTGGGAGTTCCATGGCTCATTTTCAAGCTCGAATCTATGTGACGCTGCGCCCGTCTGTGCTCGATCCGGCAGGGGTGGCGGTCTGTTCTGGACTGCATCAACTGGGGTATGAGGCGGTGGAGTCGGTGCGGATTGGTAAATATATTGAAGTGGCCCTCGATGCGGCGGATCAAGGCGCAGCGGAAACGCAGTTAGATCAAATGTGCGATCGCCTCTTGGCCAACCCGGTGATTGAAAACTATCGGTTTGAACTCAGCGAACTGGCCGCAACTTAGGCGGCGGTGGCGGCGGTGGGTTGTTGGTATTCCGATTCTGTATGTTGAGACACGATTTATGAAATTTGGCATTGTTGTTTTTCCGGGTTCTAACTGCGATCGCGATGTGGCCTATGTCACCCGTGATCTAATCGGCCAACCGACGCGAATGATTTGGCATCAAGACACGGATTTGAGTGATCTCGATGTGGTGATTGTGCCGGGGGGATTTAGCTATGGGGACTATCTCCGCTGTGGGGCGATCGCTCGCTTTTCCCCGGTGATGAACAGCGTCATCGCCCACGCCGAGCAGGGTAAATGGGTGCTGGGCATCTGTAACGGCTTCCAAATTTTGACCGAGGTGGGCCTGTTGCCCGGTGCGCTGACGCGCAATCGAGATTTGCATTTTATTTGCGATCGCACCCCCCTCAAAGTCGCCACCCAGCGCACCCCCTGGACGAGCGAATACGACCCCGACCAAGTGATCACCCTCCCCATTGCCCACGGTGAAGGCCGCTACCACGCCGACCCCGACACCCTCAAATCCCTCGAAGACCACGACCAAATCCTCTTCCGCTACTGCGACCTCTCTGGCGCGATCGACGACACCACCAACCCCAACGGCTCCGCTGGAAACATCGCTGGCATCACCAACCCCCAAGGCAACATCCTCGGCATGATGCCCCACCCTGAACGCGCCGCCGATCCGGTTCTCAATGCCACCGATGGCTTGGGTGTGTTCAAGGGGCTGCTTGTCGCCTAACGTCAGGGACTCCCGCAGCGATCCACCCCCGTAGACCTGAAGAAAACAATAAGGTTGAGAGTCGCCGTTCGCATCGCGTCTCCACAGGAGATAACCCGGCTGAGGGGTCAAGATTCTAGCCGCGAAATCCCAGAGAGTTCATCCCGGCCTTTAAGATATAGGGATACTGAAACGCACCAAGCGTATTGCTCATATCCCATGACCGAACCGAAAAGTTACAAAGACACAATCAACCTGCCCAAAACTGACTTCAATATGCGGGCCAACGCCGTCAATCGGGAACCCGAACTGCAACAGTTTTGGCACAACGAACGCATCTATGAAACCCTGGGGGAAGAGAATCCCCGCGATCGCTTCATTCTCCACGACGGCCCGCCCTATGCCAATGGTGCGCTGCACATGGGCCATGCCTTAAATAAAATTTTAAAAGACATTATTAATAAATATAAGTTGCTCCAGGGCTATAAAGTCCGCTATGTGCCGGGCTGGGACTGCCACGGCCTGCCCATTGAATTAAAAGTTATTCAAACCATTGACCGCGAAGAACGCAAAACCCTCACGCCCTTGGCCCTGCGATATAAGGCGCGGGATTTTGCGATCGCCACCATGGAAGCCCAGCGCGACGGCTTCAAACGCTTCGGCATCTGGGGCGATTGGGACAACCCCTATCTCACCCTCAAACCCGAATACGAAGCCGCCCAGATCGGCGTATTCGGCAAAATGGCCCTCAACGGCTACATCTACCGGGGCTTAAAAGCTGTCCATTGGAGCCCCAGCTCCAAAACCGCCCTCGCCGAGGCCGAACTTGAATACCCCGAAGGCCACACCTCCCGCAGCATTTATGCCGCCTTCACCCTGACCCAACTCGCCCCCAGCGCCGAGGCCTTGGGCGAATTTCTGCCGGATCTTGGCGTGGCGATCTGGACGACGACCCCCTGGACGATTCCGGGAAATCTAGCCGTGGCGGTGAATAGCGCCCTCACCTATGCTGTGGTGGAGGTGGCGCAACCCTTGTCGGGCCATCGCTATTGGCTCGTGGCGGCGGACTTGGTGGAATCCTTGGCGGCGAAGTTTGCCACAACCTTAACGGTGAAAGCAACGATCGCAGGCGCAGCCCTGGAGCATTGCACCTATCAGCATCCCCTCTACGATCGCACCAGTCCCATCGTCATCGGCGGCGACTATATCACCACCGAATCCGGGACAGGTCTGGTACATACCGCTCCCGGTCATGGTCAAGAGGATTTCATCACCGGGCAAAAATACGGGTTGCCGATTTTGTCCCCGGTGGATGCCAATGGCATCCTGACCGCCGAAGCGGGGCCTTTTGAAGGGTTGAACGTGCTCAAGGATGCCAACGGCGCGATCATCGAAGCCTTGACAACGGCGAAAGCCCTAATCCTCGCCGAAGATTATGTCCATAAATATCCCTACGATTGGCGGACGAAAAAACCGACGATTTTCCGGGCGACGGAGCAGTGGTTTGCATCGGTGGAGGGGTTCCGGGATCAGGCCCTAGAGGCGATCGCATCAGTGCAATGGATTCCCGCCCAGGGGCAAAACCGGATCACGCCGATGGTGAGCGATCGCGCCGATTGGTGCATCTCGCGGCAACGCAGTTGGGGCGTACCCATCCCCGTCTTCTATGACGAAGCCACCAACGAACCCCTGCTCACCGAAGACACGATCACCCATGTTCAAGGCATCATCGCCGCACGGGGTTCCGATGCCTGGTGGGAATTATCCGTAGAGGAACTTTTGCCCGCAGCCTACCGCGACAACGGCACAACCTACCGCAAAGGCACCGACACGATGGATGTCTGGTTTGACTCCGGCTCTTCTTGGGCGGCAGTGGCCGATCGCCGAGAGGAACTCAACTATCCGGTGGATATGTATTTGGAAGGCTCCGATCAACATCGCGGCTGGTTCCAATCGAGCCTCCTCACCAGCGTTGCCACCAACGGCATCGCCCCTTATAAAACCGTCCTCACCCACGGCTTCGCCCTCGATGAAAAGGGGCGAAAAATGAGTAAATCCCTCGGCAATGTGGTTGATCCGATGTTGGTAATTAATGGCGGTAAAAATCAAAAACAGGAGCCGCCCTATGGGGCCGATGTGCTGCGGTTGTGGGTGTCATCGGTGGATTATTCCTCGGATGTGCCGATTGGGAAAACGATTCTGAAACAACTCTCGGATGTGTACCGCAAAATCCGCAACACGGCGCGATTTTTGCTGGGGAATTTGCACGATTTCAACCCCAAAACTGATGCGATCGCCTATGACGAGTTACCCGAATTGGATCGTTATATGTTGCACTGTATTGATCGTGTTTTTTCCGATGTGACCGAGGCATTTGAACGCTACCAGTTTTTTAAGTTTTTCCAAACGGTGCAAAACTTTTGCGTGGTGGATCTGTCGAATTTTTACCTCGACATGGCTAAAGATCGCCTCTATATTTCCTCGGTGAATGCGGCGCGGCGGCGCAGTTGCCAAACGGTGCTGGCCATTGCGTT
>CAZCWE010000116.1:6445-10410 GCA_964502285.1 uncultured Spirulina sp.
ATTCGGCCTGGCAACAGCCGGAATTGGCGACAAAATGGGAGCAACTGCGGGCCTTGCGCGATGAGGTGAATAAGGTGATGGAACAGGCCCGCAGCGCCAAGGCGATCGGCGCATCCCTCGACGCGAAGGTGTTGCTCCATGTGCCCGACGCGACGCTGCGGCAAACCTTGGCGGCGATGAACCCCAGCGATGCCCTGGGTGAGATTCGCGTCGATGCCCTGCGCTATCTGTTCCTCGCCTCCCAAGTGGAACTCGTGGACAGTCCCGACGCGATCGCTGCCCTGGACTATCACAGCACCACGGACGCGGTGACGGTGGGCATCACCACGGCGGCGGGTCAAAAATGCGATCGCTGTTGGAACTATTCCACCACGGTTGGTGATGCGGCGGATGATCCGACGATTTGCGATCGCTGTGTCAATGCCTTGAGCGATCGGTTTTAGCACAGTGGTGTTGGTGGGTTACGGCGGATTGCTAAGGTACAGTCATAGTCTGGATTTTAGCCGTCTAACCCACCCTATTTTAACTATGCTTGCGATCGCATCCGGCTCCTGCCAAATCGCCCCAAGCCCACGGTGTGAACCCTCACAAATTGATGAAAATTGCCACTTGGAATGTTGAGCGCCCCAGACCCCGAAGCCCCAAGAATCCCTACCGCATTCAGCACCTACTCAAAACGCAAGCGGACATCATCATCCTGACGGAAACACATCAGGCGATTAATCTGAGTCCTGATTATCGGGGCGTTTGTACGCAGCCCTCCCCCCGCAAACCGCGTGACGGGGAGGCTGTAGCTGCGATTTGGCTCCGTGCTTCAGAGGTTGAGATGCTTGGCACAGTTCAAACTGCGGAACCGAGCGAGGCGATCTGTGTGGAACTTCTGTCCAAGGCTGGCCCGCTGCTCGTGTATGGGTCGATCATTCCGTACCACGGATACAAAGGAGCGGCGGGTCAATCGGCGCTGTGGGTTGAGCATAAGCGGGCGATCGCCTGGCATCGTGAAGACTGGCTGCGTTTGCGATCGCAGTTTCCCGATCATCACCTGATTGCAGCGGGCGATTACAATCAACATCGCGATGGGGTTGGTCAATACGGCAGTCGAGAAGTACGGGAATTGTTATCGATAGCGTTGCAAGATGCGGGTCTGTCCTGTGTGACGGAGGAAGATTTTGTCGCGAATGGTAAGCTGACCCGTCACAGTATCGATCATGTCTGCATGACCTCTGCCCTCGTGGCAAACCTCATCCATGTTGACGCTTGGGAGGGAACTTTAGACGGTAAACGCTTAAGCGACCATAACGGAGTTTTGGTTTCAATGAACACAAAGAATACAGTTTCAAGGGTTAGTGTTGATTGTGCGAACCCAAGAAACTGAAACCCTTTGCTCGATGTTTATCCATCGTTCTGCTGCCCATGACCGCCTACGATCGCATCTACGCCATCACCCGCCAAATTCCCTACGGTTGCGTCGCCACCTATGGGCAAATCGCAGAACTCGCAGACTACGCAGGCCAGGCGCGGCTCGTGGGGTATGCCCTCTACCGCGTCACGCCGGAGCAGGATATTCCCTGGCATCGGGTGATTAATGCCAAAGGGGAAGTGTCCCATTCTGTATTGCGCCACGGCACGGATTATTTACAACGTCATTTACTCGAACAAGAAGGCATTGAATTTACTCCCGCTGGAAAAATTAGCCTGAGTCGATATCAATGGCAACCTGATGCAGCATGATCCGAATTTAACAGTTAAGCTGTGGAGTTAGAATCTGCGGATTTCAGTTTTGGAAACCTGCATTAAAATTCAGGTCAAGATGTTAATCGTCATCCGTCTGAGCTTCGTTTTGATGCGTTTCCACACATAGGGATTAGTCACAGCCATGGCGTTAATTATTGCAGGCGATCGCAGCAATTCCGGTAAGACCACGATCACCTTGGCGATTCTCAGTTATTTGTGTCAACAGCAAAAAAATGTCCAATCCTTTAAAGTTGGCCCCGACTACATCGATCCGATGTTTCACGCCAAAATCACCGATCGCCCCTGCCGGAATTTAGACCCGATTCTCACCTCCCCCACCTACGTCAAAACCTGTTTTGATCGCCATGCTGCCACCGCAGACTATGCCATTGTCGAAGGCGTGATGGGACTTTTTGATGGGGTGCAAATTCGTCACGATTGGCATGGCGAAGATGATGCGTCGTTGTTACCCAATGACTATGCCAGCACGGCCCATGTGGCGCGGTTGTTGAATGTGCCGATTTTGTTGGTGATTGATTGTAGTCGGCTGTCGGGTTCGGTGGCGGCGATTGTTCACGGCTATTGTTCCCTTGATCCGACTTTGAAAATTGCCGGGTTGATTTTGAATCGGGTGGGGAGCGATCGCCATCTCGAACTGCTCAAAACGGCGATCGCGCCCCTGAATCTTCCAATTTTAGGCGTGCTCCATCGCCATCAAGAAATCACCCTCCCGGATCGCCATCTTGGCCTCGTCCCCACCGACGAACTCCCTGATCTGCCCCGCACCTTCGATCGCCTCGCCCAACTCGCCACCCACTCCTTCCACTGGGCGCGACTGCTCCCCTTGCTCAAAAGCCCACCCGCCCCCCTCGTTCCCCCCCTCGACTTATCCGCCGCCGTGACTCCGGTGAACATTGCGATCGCCCGCGATCGTGCCTTCAACTTCTACTACGCCGATAATCTCGAACTCCTCGAACAGTTTGGCGCGACCCTTATCCCCTGGAGTCCCCTCGCTGAACCCTTTCCCCACGGCGTGGACGGTCTTTATCTCGGCGGCGGCTTTCCGGAACTGTTCGCCCAATCCCTCGCCCAGAATCACACCGCCCGCCAATATCTTCGCCAAACCATCCAAGCCGGTCTCCCCACCTATGCCGAATGCGGCGGCTTAATGTATCTCTGCGATGCCCTGGTGGATCTCAAGGGGCAATCCTGGCCGATGCTCGGCATCCTCCCCGCCACCACCCTGATGAGCCCCGCCCTCACCCTCGGCTATCGCCGAGGCATCGCCCAACAAGCCAGCCCGCTCATGGCCGCCGATGCGATCGTCTGGGGCCATGAGTTTCACCGTTCTAAACTCGCCTCGTCCCAACTGCCAAACCTCTTCCGCTCCACGGGCCTATCCCCCCGCGCCACCCCCCAACCCGAAGGCTGGAGTTTCGCCAATGTCCACGCGTCTTACCTGCATCTGCACTGGGGCAACACACCCCACCTCCCTCAACAGTTTATCCAAGCCTGCGATCGCTACCGCACTTCCCGCACCGCCCCCGAAAAATTGCGTAAAACGTCCGATTCACCCCGATAACTCCATAGGGCGGCGCGATCGGGCTAATGCTCCCCGCTGTCCAGCCCCCGCAATCGGAATGAATCGGATAAACAAGCGATGGATGAAGTAGTCAGAAAAGTGGCCGCGTTAGGATTGCCGGGAATTATTTTGGTGATCACGATGGCAGCGACGGGGTTGGGTGGCGCAGCGGCGATTACGGCAGCGCTGGCATTGCTGGGCCCAGGGGGAATGTTGGGCGGTATTGCGTTGCTGGGGGTGACGGGTTTAATTACCGAAGCTCTGGCGAAGGGGGGCATTGAACAGCTATTGCTGGCGGTGTATCGCGATCGCGCCCAATCCGAACCCCGCGCGACGCTGCTCAAAGAAATCGATCGCCTCCCCATTTCCGCTGAGTTAAAACGCTTTCTCCACGCTGAACTGTAACTAGGAGAACTAAGTTAGGACATATCCCTCTTTTGTCATATTGGGGTTAAACCCGCATTCTTTCGTTGGCTGTAACAGCGAGGATTCGTTCAAAAATCCCGTAGTGACAAAAGAGGGATATAGCAGTATGCGACTTGGCAAAGTTCACGGCAGAATCAACGATCGAGAGGATATCTCAATGGCTGAAACCCTTATTTTTTCGTTGCAGCATTGAGAAGATTGCCAAGTCGTGTAGCAGTAGACA
>CAZCWE010000117.1:0-10330 GCA_964502285.1 uncultured Spirulina sp.
CCCAACCCGCTATGCTCAAAACCCTGCGCCGCCGCACTTGGCTCGGTTGGCTCCAACTCAGCCACGAACCGAGCCGCCTCCTCGTTGCCCTTGCGGGCATTGCCTTCGCCGATGTGTTGATGTTCATGCAATTGGGGTTTCAAGCCTCCCTCTTTGACAGCAACACCCGGATTTCCCGTAGCTTTAACGCCGACATTATCCTCGTCAGCCCCAAAGCGAAAAACACCCAAAACCTTTCCACCTTTAGCCGCCGCCGCCTTTATCAATCCCTGGATGTACCGGGCGTGCGCCAGGCCACGCCGCTCTATTCCAGTATTTTGACCTGGAAAAATCCCCAGACTCGCCAAGACACTCTCATTCAACTAATGGGATTTGACCCGGATGATTCGGTGTTTAATTTGCCGGAGTTGAACGCGCAACAGGATGTGCTGAAATTGCCGGATCATGTGTTGTTTGATCGGCGATCGCGGGGTCAATATGGCGAGGCGATCGCCACCCTCGAAACGGGTCAAACCGTCACCACCGAAGCCGAAGGACGCACCTTAAACATCACCGGCCTATTCAGCTTGGGAGCATCTTTTGGGACGGATGGGATGCTGATGGCCAGCGATCAAACCTTTTTACGCATTTTTCCCCGGCGGAATCTGGGCAGTATTAGCCTGGGGTTGTTGCAACTCGAACCGGGGGCGAATCCTGAAACCGTGGCGGCGCAACTGCGTGACCTGTTGCCCCGTGATGTCAACGTCTTGACCCAAGCCGAATTTATCGCCGCCGAGCAGAACTATTGGCAAACCGAAAGCCCGATCGGGTTCATTTTCACGATGGGGACGGCGATGGCGTTTATTGTCGGGGTGGTGATTGTGTATCAGGTGTTGTCCACGGATGTGAACGCCCATTTGCAGGAATACGCCACGTTTAAGGCGATGGGCTATCGCCACAGCTATTTATTGGGGATCATTTTTGAGGAGGCGGTGATTTTGGCGGTGTTGGGGTTTTTGCCGGGGTTTGTGTTGCCGATTGGGTTGTATCACATGGCGGCGCAGGCGACGGCACTCCCGATCGCGATGACGGTGCATCGGGCGGTGGTGGTGTTTGGCTTAACCTTGGTGATGTGTTTGATGTCGGGGGCGATCGCCACTCGTCGCCTCCAAGGGGCTGATCCGGCCGATATGTTTTAACCCTGTCGATCCCCCCTGCCCCCCTTTTCAAGGGGGAAAATATCGACTTCCCCCGTTTATTAAAAGGAGAAAATATCTACCTCTCCCTTAAAAAAAGAAAAAATATCCACCTCTCCCTTAAAAAAAGAAAAAATATCCACCTCCCCCTTAAAAAAAGAAAAAATATCCACCTCTCCCTTAAAAAAAGAAAAAATATCTACCTCCCCCTTAAAAAAAGAAAAAATATCCACCTCCCCCTTAAAAAGGGGGATTGAGGGGGATCAAACAGTGGATAGAACATTGGAACAATGTAGATCAGCAGTCAGTTTTAACAGTGAATCATGATGACCCAAATCCCTCAAACTGAATCCGTAATTGCGATCGCCCAGCTCGCCCATTATTTCGGCAGCGGCGACCTCCGCAAACAGGTATTACACGACATTACCCTCACCATTAAAAGCGGCGAAATTGTCCTAATGACGGGGCCATCGGGGTCAGGCAAAACAACCCTGCTCACCTTAATGGGGGGGCTGCGATCGGTGCAGGCGGGGAGTTTGCAATTTTTAGGGCTCGAACTCTGCGGGGCGACCCAGGGGCAACTGGTTCAGGTGCGCCGCAACATCGGCTATATTTTCCAAGCCCACAACCTCCACGGCAGCCTCACCGCCCTGCAAAATGTGCGCATGGGTCTAGAACTACACGCGCAGTATTCCATTGCAGAGATGCACGATCGCGCCACCCATGCCCTCGAAACCGTCGGGTTAAGCGATCGCATCACCTACTACCCCGCCAACCTGTCCGGCGGTCAGCGGCAACGGGTGGCGATCGCCCGTGCCCTCGTCAGTCAGCCCAAACTCCTCCTCGCCGACGAACCCACCGCCGCCCTCGACCGCCAATCCGGCCGCGATGTCGTCACCCTAATGCAACGCCTCGCCAAGGAACAGGGCTGCACCATCCTCCTCGTCACCCACGACAACCGCATTTTAGACGTAGCCGATCGCATCGTCGAAATGGAAGACGGCCGCCTGATTCGCGCCGATGCCCAAACCAGTGCCGCCGGAGTCGCGGAATGAGATCGGGGCGATGGGTGCGATCGCCCCAACCCTAGACCTTTGGCCACTATACAAACAGTCCTATTTTTCTTTATAAAGAAATTAAGACAGTCTATGCGGAGTGCCTATGAGTCGCCAATACCAAGCCCCATCTCACACGTCCGCTCAAAAAAAGACACCCCAATTTACAGCACCCCCCGTCGCCCGCCCCACTGTTCAGAAGAAGAAAGCGAAATCCCTCTCCCAGTGGAACCCCACAGGGCCCACCGTTGACCCCCTCGCCCGACTCAGTGCCACCGCACCTATCCAAGCAAAACTCACCGTCGGAGCCGCCAACGATAAATACGAACAAGAAGCCGATCGCGTCGCTAAAAACGTCGTCCAGCGCCTTCATTCTCCTACCCAGGATGCCCCAGAAAGCATCCAACGCGACAGTCTCGACGAGGAAGGAGAGCTTCAAACCAAACCCGTCTTACAACGCCAAACCGCAGCCGATGGCGGGGCAGTCTCCACGGAATTAGAATCGACGATCAAACAGGCAAAAGGCGGCGGCCAATCCCTCGACACCAGCCTACAAGCCAAGATGGGCCAGGCCATGGGGGCAGATTTTAGCGGTGTAAAAGTGCATACTGACTCCCAATCCGATCAACTGAATCAATCCATCCAAGCCAAAGCCTTCACCACCGGCAGCGATGTCTTTTTCCGCAAAGGGGAGTACAACCCCAGCAGCAAAGGCGGTCAGGAACTGATCGCCCATGAATTAACCCATGTGGTACAGCAAGGGAGCGCGGGAATTCAAGCTCAAGCCATCCAGTCCACTGCATCCGGGGACACCTCTGTGCAACGCATTTTCTTTGAAGGTGCGCCGCTGAATAAACATTACAGCCATGCCCTCACAGCCCAAGAAGTCACTAACGACAGTGGTGTCATTACGGCGGTGAAGGCAGGCAGTGGCCCAGGCCATACCATCGTCTACACCGAGCGATTGGTCGGGGGTACTCCTGAAAATAAGGAAGTTGATTTAACTGTTGCAGGAAAATCGGGAGGGAAATCCGGCTCTACGGATAAATCATCAGGGGGAACGGTTAAAAGTTCCAGTGGACTTGGCTATAAAGACATTACCATTACAAAGATTGATGCTCCATCCAGCGATTTAAAACGGTTACAAAGCAGCAGCAATAAAAAAAGCTGGGTGATAGACGGATCAAAAATTCAAAAGGCACTGGATAAAGCTGATGACGTGAAAGCTAATAAGGCGAAGTATAGCTATACATTGCTCGGTGTTTCACCCTTCTTACAAAACGCCATTAACTGCGCCCGATTTGGTGAGGTGATGCTGAAGGCAGCAGGCATTCCCGAAGCTTCAGCCGGTAAGATCATCAAAACTCCGGCTGAGTTAGTCAAGGGTGAGGATGTCGGACATACACCGGACCAAGACTTTGTGGATGAAAAAGAGCGACAAAAACTTGCCCAAGAACAGCGTGAGCAACAGGAAGAGTTAAATCGTCAGCGATATGCTGGTCTCGATGATGTTTATAAGCCCATAACCTTTGCAGCGGGTAAGGTCATTATGGGGTCTAGAGATGAGACAGGCGCATTAACCACCCAATTCACATTCCGAGATGTGCCTGATGAAGGAGTAGATAGTCTAGGGGCAACGGAAATCGAGATTAGCCCATTCAAACTGATCGTTCTCAAGAAAAGCGGCCGAGCCAAAATTGAGTTGAGAAATGCTAGTACGCGGGGGTCTGTTTACGTGAGCCTTGATACGTTATTTGATTTCAATAATACTCCCCCAACACTCATTACAACGTGATGCTTGTGGGGGTGATTCCTTCTCAAGGGATAGTGTTCTGAGGCGCGATCGCACCCTTATCCGTCAGCAGTTGTTCTATCGTTCAGCCCTAAAAGCCTGCCCAAAACGGCTAAACCCAGCGCATAGCTTCGACCTTAGTCTATGGTCAATGGTTGCATTTTTCCCTATAACAAAGTTAGTTCAATGCGATGGTGCAAACTCATGAGTCGCCAACATCAAGCCGCTGCCCGAACCGTAACCCAGCAAAAAGAGGCATCCCCCTTTAAAGCACCTTCTGTTGCTCCTCCCACCGTCCAGAAAAAGAGCAAGGCGAAACTTCCAGAGTGGAACCCAAACGCGCCCATCGTTGACCCCTTAGCGCGACTCAGCCCCACCGCACCCATCCAAGCGAAACTCACCGTCGGAGCCGCCAACGACAAATACGAACAAGAAGCCGATCGCGTCGCCAAAAATGTCGTCCAACGCATCAATTCACCAACCCCCGAATCCTCACCCCCTGACACCGTACAACGGGAAACCGCAGAGGAAGACCTCCAAACTAAATCCCTCTTGCAACGCAAAGGAGTCATGTCTGAGGATGCCTCACCGAATTTAGAATCAGAAATTAATCGCGCTAAGGGTAAAGGCCGATCCTTGGATACCGGGTTACAGCGTTCTATGGGACAGGCGATGGGGGTGGATTTTAGCCACGTGAACGTGCATACCGATGCGCGATCGGATGCATTGAGTCAGTCCATTCAAGCCAAAGCATTTACCACAGGCAAAGATGTCTTTTTTAAACAAGGAGCCTATCAACCGGGGAATCGGAGCGGTCAGGAATTAATTGCCCATGAATTGACCCATGTAGTGCAGCAAAATCAATCAGACAGTCTACAACATCAGCCCCAAAATACAATTCAACGGCAGATCACTAAAAGCACAGGTGAGTTCGTCAGTGAAAAGGAAGCAGCTAGTTGGTTATATCAACAACTGAAGCAATACTTCACCGTAGATGAGTTACAAATCACCAAACAAATATCCTCTTATGTAAAAAGTGGTAAACATACTCTCGGTGAAGTCTTGGGTGACTTGAGAAAGCAACTGCAAGAACAGCAAAGTGAAGTCCAGGATCACGAAAGCACTGATGTTCATGAACTATCAGAATCCCCAAGTATCGAACATGAAAATGATAAAACTCAAGATTTTGAGACTGAATATATCCGCATCGACAAAGAGGATGAACGCTTAGTTGGTAAAAGTGTCATGGGACCGGATGGCACAACCTACCCGCGAGTTGTGCCACTGCATGCAGAATCATATCAAGTGCAAAAAGGAACAACATTAGGGAGTGATGGCAAGATTTTTCCAGCGGGTGATTTCACAGACAATAAAGATCAACCCACTCAACGTTTAGGTTTTAATCCTGCGAAGTATCAAAACCTCTCTGATGGAGCGTTGAATCTCTATGAAAAAGAAGTTTTAGCAGATAGCCGACAACTCAAGTCATTTTCCAAAGAAGTCATGGAAGCTCCTGCGGAGAAAGGTTATAAATTTTCTGATCAAGAATCTAAATATTTACATTCTTTTCATATTGCTAAAGGGGGTAAGTTTGCAACTCTGACCCCAAAACCAGGAATCCCCCAGCAAGAATTTATTGCGGCTAGAAATAAGCTAAATGAAGGTGGAGGAAAGGGGACTGATGTGGGTGAACATTGTCCCTATCACACAGGAACTCATTACAAAGGAACTCCCCCCGGAGGAGCGCACCAACATACCTACAACGAAAGTGGTATCCCTCTAAAAGCTGTGGATGCCATGCTTGATAGTTGTGTGGCGGGTTCTTTAGTTGCCCATGATGGGAATCAAGGCGAGAAAGAAGCCGTTGCGAATCGTGTGCGGAAGGCAATTGGCACACCCGGCGCGAGTAAGGCGGACTCTGTTGATCAAGAAAATGGCTACGATCCTCTTGTGAGTCGTATGGAAGCATTAGGACGCATGGATACGGCTCAGCATACGGGGCCAGGGCCAGGGCGGAAAGCATTGTATGGGTGGCTCGATGAATTTGTTGATGGTGAAAATACAGCGCCTGAGATGATGAACTGCTGGCAGTCTGTACTGTGGGCGGCGCGATCGGCTGGACTCGTTGATAATGAGTTTGTTAAACTCGCCAATGATGATTTTGAGGTGAGTGAGGATAATAAAGTGAACACCCTCGCTCAAGTGATGGCTAGCCAGTCAAAGAGTCAATCGTCTTCCCATTTAATGCATCCTCAGGAAGTAGAGAAAGAACGGCATCAGTGGTATAGCGAGCATTTGCCTAAGTGTAAAATTCCTCGCGGAGAAGTAATAATCTTTGGCTCTGGTGGCGCTCATGTTTGCTTATCGACGGGTGGCGGAAATGCGATTGAGCTAGATAATCGGGGCTTACATAAATCCATAGATCCGAAATTAGTAAAAGCTCAGAAAAAATACGAATCTCTCTTAGCTTTAGAAGCGCAAATCAAAGATTCTGTCAAGACAAAAAAACAAGAAATCAAAGCAATTCAAGAAAGTAAGCAAGAACTAGTAGAAGAAGATTTTGAGACGATGGGAAAAATTCGCAGATCGATTCGGGATGTACAGAAACAAATGTCACATTTACAAAAAAAAGAACTTCTCAGGCTCAAGCAGCAACAGAAGCAAGGTCAGCTTGATCCGGAAAGTGAAAAGAACCAAAAAGGGGAACGAATCAAAAACGAAGTCAAAGAGCGAAAAATCGTTGATATTGGACAAAAATATTTTGGGTTAATTGATGGTGTTTTTTGGGGAAAACTGCCGAGCAAATCGGAAATTCAAAAATTCAAGGAAGAGCAAGAAAAGTTGAAAATAAAACGTATGCAGGAGGAAGCCAGCTTTGTTGTAACATCACCGATTCCAGAACTCAATGAGTTCACGGAAGCAGAACCTGTGTTTAAGAACCCCCCAGATTATATTCATGTCAAGGAGAAGAGTCAGCAGGAAGAGTACAAGGTTAAGGCAGGTCAAAGTTTTCTCAATATGGAAACAATTCAAGATTTTAATCATATTGGTCTTGAGGGTGGGAAAACGTCCTGCAGAAGTACCCAAGAGCCTGATGTTCTAGAGGTTACGGATGGACACCATCGCTTTGTCGGCAATGTCCTTTATGCGGGTGTTGTTAATATCAAAATGGTTGACGAGAAAAATGAAACAACAGATAGCTGGAAATCAATGAAGTGGCAAAAACATCCAAACAAAGCATTTCATAAAGATCAAGAATCTCCGAAAAAAGAAGAGGATAAGCACTAGGAATTGGTAATCCTGAAGCTGTTATTTTAATTGGGTAATGTATTATGAACAATTCTTTTGTCGGCTTACCCTTCGACAGGCTCAGGGTGCGCTGATTGACAGGCTCAGGGTGCTGATCAACAGGCTTAGGGTGTGCTGATTGACAGCAATAGTTCTGACTTTCTTAAACAACCTCTCAGTCCTAAAAACTTGCCAGAATCGGCAAAACCCAGCACACAGATTCGACCTTGGTCTATGGTCAATGGTTGCATTTTCCCCTATAAGTTAAAGATATTCAATGTAATGATGCAACGCCATGAGCCGCCACTACCAAGCCGCCGCCCAAGCCGTAACCCAGCAGAAAAAGGCATCCTCATTTAAAGCACCTGCTGTTAAGCCTCCCACCCTACAGAAAAAGAGCAAGGCGAAACCCCTACCCCAGTGGAATCCAGACGGGCCGGCCGTTGACCCCCTCGCCCGGTTAAGTGCCACCGCACCCATCCAAGCGAAACTCACCGTCGGAGCCGCCAACGACAAATACGAACAAGAAGCCGATCGCGTCGCTAAAAACGTCGTGCAGCGCCTTTATGCTCCTGCCCAGGCTGCCCCAGAAAGCATCCAACGCGACAGTCTCAAAGAGGAAGAAGAGCTTCAAACCAAGCCCCTTCTGCAACGTCAAACCGCAGCCGATGGTGGGGCAGTATCCACAGAATTAGAATCAACGATTAAAAAGGCAAAAGGCGGCGGCCAATCCCTCGACACCAGCCTGCAAGCCAAGATGGGGCAGGCAATGGGGGCAGATTTTAGCAGTGTGAAAGTGCATACGGATCGCACCTCAGACCAGCTCAACAAGTCTATTCAAGCTCGTGCCTTTACGACGGGTAGTGATGTGTTTTTCAAAAAAGGCGAATATAACCCTGGCAGCAAAGGCGGCCAAGAACTAATTGCCCACGAATTAACCCATGTGGTGCAACAGGGCAGCGCAGCAAGGAACGCCCAGGAATCCACTGCCCAACGCCGTTTAGACAATGTCATTCAGCCCCTCCGCCAACATCCCGATGGGAATTACTATAGTGCCGCAACGCCAAAACCCCATGATGACTACAAGGCTGATAACAAAGATGATGCCTTTTTCACGGCTGTCTCCTCGGGTGGTATTGGCGGGGGGCACACCACTATTTTTATTGAATACTTTAAAGGGGGAGCAAGCGTTGGTGACCCCGTGACTGAGCAAGTTGATTTGACTGTGGGTGGAGTTCAACACAGTGGTAGTGGTTCATCCGGCTCAGACCAAGGTTCAGATGTGTCTGGTCAGGGTACAAAGGGAAGTAGTGGGAGTTCAGGAACATCACAAACGGGAAGTCCTAAAGGGAAAATAAAGATCACGCAGCAGGAACTCCCGCAAGGGACGGCGATCGGAAAAATGGCTTCTAAAGGCAAAGGCGACAAAAAAACCTGGAAGCGCACCTACAAAGATGTGACGGCGGCCAAAGCTAAGGCGAATGAAGTATCCACAGCCTGCGAAAAAGATGAGTATAAATACTATCTTTTCGGTCAGGGACCGTCCAAGGGAGTGCTCAACTGTGCCCGGTTTGGTCAATGGGTGTTAAAAGCTGGTGGAGTCCCTATCCATATTGGTTTTTGGAAGTTGCCTAGTTCGATCACAAAAGCTAGTGAAACTGACGAATCGATTCAAACGGTGGTTAGCTTAAAGGATTTGGAAGCCCACGCATCGAAATTACCGGCAGCCTGTCAATCTAAATCGGAGTTTGTCGCAGCAATGGCAGTAGATAACGCCGTTAAAGGCTCCACTGGATATATTGAAGAAATAGGAAAAAGCCTCGAGAAATACCACAAATTCACCGATCCCTCTCTTCAAGTCTATGTGCTCAAGCAAGCGGTTGGCTTCATGAATGGATATTTAGAACTCTTGCAGAAGAGCGGAGGTACTGTATATCCAGAACGGAAACGGGTTGAATATCTCAAAAAAGATTTCAGCCAGGGACTTCAAGCAGAAGTGCGGGCACTGAATGACGAAGTCTTAAAATCGCCGGATAGTCTCTGGGCTGGGCTTGTGGGTAATCTGGATCTACTTCAAAAAGAGGTAGATCAGCAATTGAAAGTCGCAGATCAGTTGTTCCAGTTCAAGGACTTTGACAGTTTAAAGGATGTAGATGCTGTCCCATCGGAATTCCCACCAGAGTGTCAAACACAAGCTGACTTTATGGGTGCAATGAAAATCTCGAAGAAATCGATTAAGGGATTTGATAAATATGTTCAATCTATGGGAAGAAATCTCGAAAAATATCATAAATTCACAGATCCCATTTTGCAAACTCTTGCGCTTAATGGATTTGTTAGCGCAATGGAGCAATATCTAGATGAGCTGCACCATAAAATTAGTTGGACAGATGGAAAGTCCAGTGAATGGTATAAAAATGCCTACGAAAAGCATGAACGCGTTCTATATTTAAGAGAAGATGTCCTCAAGGGCTTTGAGGCAGAGATTAAAGCCATCAAGGATAAGGTAACAAAATCTCCTGATAGTCCTTGGGCAGACCTTGTGGGTGACGCCGAAAACTGTGAAAAAGTGGCTGGTCAGTTGTTAAAGCCAAAGATGACTTGGTGATCATTGCTCAACTCTTGATCAATGCGATCGCTTTGTAATGTCTGATTAAGCATCTTCAATTGGTTATTGATAAGACCGTCAGTAATGCAGATTCCGATGCTTGGTATCTTTCCCAAGTTCAGTATGGGACATGCCTGGGTTTCCTTAGAATGGAATGATCCGAGTAATGTACCGGACTATCTACCCGATGCTCACCAAAAATAACTTCAGAAAGGTGAAGATCCCTTCGGTTTTTGGCCACTCAAGTTTGATTGGCTCGACTACTCTGGTATGAGCAAAGATGAGATTTTTGGGTAATGGTAAAGAAGTAGTGAATTGCTTGACTAAGTAGTATTATTAATTGCACTATAATGGTGGATGAAATACCATAATGCTCCTTCATGATTGAAGAATTTCTTAGAATATGATAATC
>CAZCWE010000118.1:0-1424 GCA_964502285.1 uncultured Spirulina sp.
TATCCATAACTCAATCCCAACCCAAGCACAGTCGTGGTTAAGATTGAACGCATCAGCACAGCGGAAACCATAGGCGTAATTCAAGCATGGGAGCAAATCGACAGTTTGAAAACAAGAACCCTGACACACGGGGAACATGAGCACCGCTGGCTCAATTCCACTCAATCACGGGACGGATCAAATGCGAACACAGCATCGATCAAGTGATCAGATCTCTGGCTAAAGTAGCACAGGTCTGAACCGACACATACTTATTCATACAAACCAATTTGTGGCTGGGCAGGGTTTCTCCGGGAAAATCTACAGCCAGAGGTGACTCCCCTCGCCCGATTCACCCCGACCCCCACCGCTTCAGACGGCCTCTCTTCCCCGGCCGCCCGGTAGGGCTCCGTCAACAGTTCAAAAATTGTGATGGCATCGGTTTTTTGCTGCCATTAACTTGGACTCAGATTGTGTACTTTTGTAACAGAAATGCTTCGATAAGATGCGGACTATTTGATGTCCACACATCACGTCAAGTCATAGCCCAAGATGAAATTTTAATATTCTTGACTAAAACCATCAGAAAATGTTGAGTTCATTAATGACAAAAATGTCTGAAGACAAGATATAACAAGATATCTCCCCGATTTTGACCCAAATTAAGCTGACGGATAAGCTCCTAATATTTGTCCTCATGATGGGAAATTATCAGGTAATGCAGATAAAGTTTTCACAAGTTTTTCACAGGTTCTCTTTTATGCTCAAGAATGAGCACTGACTGGAGGAGCAAAGGACAAATCATGAGTATCACTGGTGTTAACAATGCTGCGATCGCAACTGTTTGGGCCAATAGCGACTTTTCGCCCCAGACGGTGATGCCGATTGTTCACAGTCTGAGCTTGCTGTGCCTCTCGCTGCTCTTTAGTGCAGTGCCTGGCACTCTCGCATATTTAGTCGCGAAGCGTCGTCATGTGCCCTGTAATCGCCTCACCTTGATGATTGTGCTGACTTCGACATTTCTCAGCCTGTGCTTGCTCGGCGAAATTTGGCACGGGTTTCATCCGAATTCCCTAGGGGCGATCGCACTCCTTTGGATCACCGTGATCTGTGGGCTGGACTTGCTGCTGATGCTCTTGCCTCGGTTTGAAAAGATCATCTCCCTCCCCAGCGCCAATCAGTTAGTGCTCGTCAATCAAGTTATGCAGCGGGAAATCAATGAGCGCAAACAGGCTGAAGCCACCCTCAAACAGTTGAACGAAGAACTAGAGATGCGGGTGGAACAGCGTACCCTTGCCCTCCAAAGCACGCTCCAAAAACTGCAATCGGAAATGCTCGAACGCCACGAAGCCGAAGCCGCGCTCCGCACCTCCGAAACCACCTTGATCGATCGCAACACCCAACTCGAAGCCACGGTGCGGGAACTGCGGGCCACCCAAGCCCAG
>CAZCWE010000118.1:1434-3800 GCA_964502285.1 uncultured Spirulina sp.
TCCAAAGTGAAAAAATGTCGAGCCTGGGGCAAATGGTGGCGGGCATTGCCCACGAAATTAATAATCCGGTCAACTTTATCTACGGCAATCTCAGCCATCTGCAAGAATACGCCACGACCTTAACCCAGATTCTCGCGCTCTATCGCACCCACCATCCTGAACTTGATGATCAGATTAGTGATATCTGCGATCGCGAAGAGTTGGAGTTTATGCAAGATGATTTTTCCCACATTCTCGATTCGATGGATGTGGGTACGAGTCGCATCCGTGAAATTGTGCGATCGCTCCGCAACTTCTCTCGCCTTGACGAAGCCGAACGCAAATATGCCGACCTGCACGACGGTCTTGATTCGACCCTGATGATCCTTAACCATCGCCTCAAAGCCTGCGGCAGCCGCCCCGAAATCCAAATCATCAAACAATACGATACTCTTCCGTCCCTCGAATGCTACCCCGGTCAACTCAATCAAGTGTTCATGAATTTGCTGGCCAATGCCATCGATGCGATCGAAGAAAAGCAACCCGACGAACCCACCATCGAAATCAGCACCGCACAGGATAATCACTGGCTCACGATTCGGATTAAAGACAATGGCATGGGCATGAAACCGCAAACCCTGACCAAATTATTTGACCCCTTCTACACCACAAAACCCGTGGGCAAAGGTACGGGATTGGGTCTGTCGATTAGCTATCAAATCATCGTGGACAAACACCAAGGTCATCTCCAATGCTCGTCTCAGGTGGGGCAAGGCACTGAATTTCAAATCGTGTTGCCCCTTGCCACCTCCTCGGTTCACTCGTTACCCCATCCGAAGTATCGCGTTGCTGTGGATGCTATCCCCCAATTAATCTCCGCGTAATCCGTCCCCAGCCGTTCCCGGCTTAGCAACAGTCGCGATCGCCGCCTCTACAAAAATTGCGATCGCGCCTTGAGTTTCACAGCATCACGATTCAGGAGCCGCCGGGAGATCGAACAGCACCGTATTCATGTAAAAATCCGCCCACTCATCCCCAAAGGCGGCAGCGAGCACCCGGCGAGTTTTATCATTCTTGCGTTGTTTCGTGCAGTAGTTTTCCTGGCCTTGCCAGTTGGCACGGATTTGATCCGGGGGCAGGGGTGAGGCGGAGATCGCCTCATTATTACCCTACAGCCCAGCGGTAGTAAACAATAGTGAAGTACTCCCCTGTGGCGTTAAGAGGCTGAAGTTGAATCATGTTCTAGATGAAATAATTTTGGAATTGCGGCAAATGATTGAATGGTATAGGTTTGACTGAGCGTTTTGCGTAGTTGAGGGGAAGGATTATATAGAAAAACGGAATGCGATTTTATGGGGATTTTCGATTTTGTGACTGATGATTCAGAGAAGAGTAAGAACTGAGTTTCCGGCTTAAATAGATGGCTCAGGGAAAGTAAGTCAACCACATTTAACTCATGGGGTGTGCTAACGAGTAAAGCTTGGGGCGCTTCATTGACTTTTTGAGCGATCGCAACGTTCGGACGATTATGACCTTTGTTCCACCAGTAGTTAGACTGCGCGATCGCACCACCAGAAATGAGACCGAAAACAACTAAACTTGCCAAGATCATCTGTCCCCATCGATAGACCTTGTTGCGTTCGGATTGAAGACAGAGAGCGAGCCAATAACTCACAATCAATTGTAAACAGATCACGACGGGTAAAACATAACGATACCGCGTAGAAACTGAGCCACCCAGCACAAGATCATGGCCCATTAAAGGAAGCCAGACAACCACAGCAGTGAACAATACAAAGGATGCGTGGGCTGGCGGCTTTGTTTTGAGGAATTGCCAAATCGCGATCCCACAGAGTAATAAAATAAAGGGAAAGAAATATTCACTGTAGCCAAAATCGACAAATGATTGGGTCAGATTTCGTAACCAAATGGGGATGAGTTGACGAATGGAAAGCTGAGACCCACGCGAGATTACTTGACTGACCGCTTGACGATTTTGAAAGGTCAGCCATACCCAGGGCAATAAACTCAGTCCACTCACGCAGGTAGTGGTAAACAAAGGATAGAGTAAACGCTTTTTTGGCATCGGCGCGATCGCGCTCTGATATAGTGTATAAATCCAGTGTGACACCAGAACTAACACCATTAAGTAATGACTGTATAAACCAATGATTGAAAAGCCGCCATATAGTAGCCAATGATGATGCTTAGGATCTCGTAAAGCACGGATAAATGAAGCATTGATCAAGAGCACACCAAGAACAGTCAAGCTATACATTCGGGCTTCTTGGGCATAAAGAATCTGTACGGGCGATATCGCCAATATCGGGCTGCCCCAGGAATGGGATGCCGCGTCTTCGTGCGAATTCGACCGCCTGGACTTTTCC
>CAZCWE010000118.1:3810-10312 GCA_964502285.1 uncultured Spirulina sp.
TAAAGAATCTGTACGGGCGATATCGCCAATAATGTTAGGCCAATGATTCCCACACGATGACCTAAATTTTGCCCAAATAGTTCTCGGCTCAACCAATATAAACTGGGTAAGCAAAGCACACTCAACACCGCAGATAACGATCGCGCACTGGCGATCGAAATCCCAAATAGATCTTGCCAATACTTCAATGTAATGAAATAGAGAGGGGTATGAACATCATGACTCAAGATGTTTAATAGTGTCCTGATACTTGTCTCTGTTGGTCTGATTTGATATGCCAATAATTGAGAATTTTCAATAATGTTTCCCGTGAATAAATGCTCAATTACGATGCCGCGATCAGCTCCGGCTAAGTATAACAGGGTAAATGCCTCATCGTACCAAAAAACCAAATGCTCTAAACCATAAAATCGGAAGAAAATTCCCGCGATCACGCCCAAGAGAATAATGCCGATCGCAACAGGCTTGAAGTCAAAGCGGTGAATGATTGAAGAGTATCGATTTAAAGACATTTATTTCAAGGCCAAATTCTCACGAGTGCGATCGTACAACGACAACTATCTCTGCTGTGTCGTCAACACCGCATAATTAGAAGCAAGGCTCCCAGAGTGCATTTAGGGCTCAGCCGGGAGATCGAACAGCACCGTATTCATGTAAAAATCCGCCCAATCATCCCCAAAGGCGGCAGCGAGCACCCGGCGAGTTTTATCATTCTTGCGTTGTTTCGTGCAGTAGTTTTCCTGGCCTTGCCAGTTGGCACGGATTTGATCCGGGGGCAGGGGTGAGGCAGCGATCGCCTGCTGACAATGGATCGTTAAAAAGCTCTCAATTCGCTCAATAAACGCCGTTTCTTCCGCTTCTCCTTCCGGGCGAATAAACAAACAAAACTCCGAAAAAATATCCCCCCAATCCGGCAACTCGCGCACCTGGGAAAACTGCGGCGCGGGCAAGGCGTGCAAGGCGGTTTGATAACCGGGCGGTAACTGTTTGTCTAGCTGAGTGGGCGACAAATCAACGATCGCAGCACTAATCTGACCACGACCCCCCACCAAATCACAGCCAAACATCGGCAGATTGTAGTCCAAATTCGGAAACATCACACAATGGAGAATATCGAGGTTTTTCCCCACCTTGGCCAGTTCTAAATGGAGTTTGCGAAACGAGCGGGTTTGATAGCAACGGTTTTCAATCCGGAGCCGTTCCCCTTCGAGCTTGCCTTCCACATAGCCCAAGTCCTCCGGGAGGGGATAGGGTTCAAGATCAAGCTCCTGATGCCACACCTGGAGAAGACAATTCGCTAATCGCTCAATCAGGGGATGCAGTTCGGTACGGAGTTGGGGCGGGTTTGCGATCGGAGACATAGGGTGTTTGATGGGTTCAGCAGCGTGCAACATCAAGCATATACTGGGGGTGATCCCGGCTTGGCCGTGCGGTCACAAAACATTAAGTTTCACAAGGATAGGATCAGTATGTTCGGCTTAGGTTGGCCCGAAGTGGCCGTAGTTGCAGTAGTAGGAATTCTCATTTTTGGCCCGAAAAAAATTCCTGAATTTGGCAGTGCGCTTGGCAAAACATTGCGGGGCTTTAAAGACGAAATGGAGAATCCAAGCCCCGATGAACATGAGGACGAAGAGAGCGATCGCCCCTAACTCTCCCCCTGAAATTCCCGACCGGAATCAGGTAGAATATTAAGAAATCTATAGTTTCTTTGCCCCGTTTGAGGTCAACCATGCCGCTTCCCATTCGCAACGTCGCCATCATCGCCCACGTCGATCACGGCAAAACTACCCTTGTTGATGCCCTGCTCAAACAATCCGGAATTTTCCGCGAAGGCGAAGATGTCCCCGACTGCGTCATGGACTCCAACGACCTCGAACGCGAGCGCGGCATTACCATCCTCTCCAAAAACACCGCCGTTCGCTACAAAGAAACCCTAATCAACATCGTAGACACCCCTGGCCACGCTGATTTCGGCGGTGAAGTCGAGCGTGTCCTCGGCATGGTCGATGGTTGTATTTTGATCGTCGATGCCAACGAAGGCCCGATGCCCCAAACCCGCTTTGTGCTCAAAAAAGCTTTGGAAAAAGGCCTGCGTCCCATCGTCGTTGTCAATAAAATCGATCGCCCCAACGCCGACCCCGATGCCGCCGTGGATAAAGTCTTTGACCTCTTCGTTGAACTCGGCGCAGACGATGATCAGTGTGATTTCACCACCCTTTACGCTTCCGGCCTCGACGGCTACGCCAAGGAAACCTTGGCCGAAGCGGGTGAAAACATGGAGCCGCTGTTTAATGCCATCTTGCAGCACGTTCCCCCACCGGCCGGTGACCCCGAAAAGCCTTTGCAACTCCAAGTCACCACCCTCGACTATTCCGAATATTTAGGTCGGATCGTGATTGGCCGCATCCACAACGGCACGATCTTCGCAGGGCAACAGGCCGCCCTCTATAAAGATGATGGCAGCATTGTCAAAACCAAAATTTCTAAATTGCTGGGTTTCAACGGTTTGGCGCGGGTGGAAATCCCCGAAGCCTCGGCCGGGAATATCGTCGCGGTGGCCGGGTTTGCTGATGCCAATATTGGCGAAACGATTACCTGCCCGGACAATCCCCAAGCGTTGCCGCTGATTAGCGTTGATGAACCGACGTTGCAGATGACCTTTTCGATTAATGATTCGCCCTTTGCGGGTCAGGAAGGGAAATTTGTCACGTCACGGCAATTGCGCGATCGCCTCTACCGCGAACTGGAAACCAACGTCGCCCTCCGCGTCGAAGAAAGCGACTCCCCGGATAAGTTCTCCGTCTCCGGGCGGGGTGAGCTGCACTTGGGCATTTTGATTGAAACCATGCGCCGCGAAGGGTATGAGTTCCAAGTGTCTCAACCCCAGGTGATTTATCGTGAAATTTCCGGCCAACCTTGCGAGCCGTTTGAATACCTCGTGCTCGATGTGCCTGAAGCCGCTGTGGGGAGTTGTATCGAACGCTTGGGACAACGCAAGGGCGAGATGCAGGATATGCAAGTGGGCATCAACGGCCGCACCCAACTGGAGTTTGTGATTCCGGCGCGGGGGCTGATTGGCTTCCGGGGCGAATTCATCCGCCTGACGCGGGGTGAAGGGATTATGAACCATAGTTTCCTTGAATACCGGAAACTGCTGGGTAGTGTGGAAACCCGTTACAACGGCGTGATCGTCGCTTTTGAGGAAGGCACGGCAACGTTCTATTCTTTGAAAAATGCTGAGGATCGCGGCGTGTTCTTCATTGAACCGGGCACACGGGTCTATAAAGGCATGATTATCGGGGAACACAATCGCCCCCAAAACCTCGACCTCAATATCTGCAAGGCGAAGCAACTCACCAACCACCGCGCCGCCAGTGGCGATGAATTGGTGCAACTGCAAACGCCGGTGGAGATGAATCTGGAGCGGGCGTTGGAATATATTGGCCCCGGTGAATTGGTGGAAATTACGCCCCAATCGATCCGGTTGCGCAAAATTGACATGAAGAAGCTGGCGAAACGCTAAGAGGGTTTCTCTGGCTGTTCGGCGCAGCGATCGCCTGCGGCCAATCCCCATCACACTGATCCGGTGAGTCACACCGGGTCAGTGCAAAGCCCCCCGGCCACGTTGCGATTATTCGTGATTGTGCGATCGCTGAAATCGCCCTCTATGCCCGTTTTGTCAGGTTCAATCTGGCAAACTTGATGAATTTTAGTGTGATATGTTTAGGATAGAAGATTCGCTCTAGATGCTCTGAGTGTGTCTTATGTCTAGCCCTTATACCGCAATGGCCATCTCGTAGCATTAGGGTGCTGAAGTTGAGTGGGCTGGGCAGTGGCTATTGTGAGTCATGCCGAGCTTGATTGGAACACGCAGTCATCCGAAATTCCCTAACCATGTCATTATCTCCCCAACTTTCAACTGATCAAGATTTGATCAACAGCCTTGATCCCAGCGCGATGGATCAAATCCTGTTTTATCTGGCGTTTAGTGCGATGCGAGTGGGTGGTCATCGCCACGGTGCATTTTTAGATGCTGCCGCCACTGCTGCGAAATGTGCGATCTACACAACCTACATTGAGCAGGGCGAAAACATCCGCATGACGGGGCATTTGCACCACATTGAACCGAAGCGGGTGAAGGTGATCGTCAATGAAATTCGGCAGGCATTGACAAAGGGCAAGCTGTTAAAAATGCTCGGTTCCCAAGAGCCGCGCTATTTGATTCAGTTCCCCTATGTTTGGCTGGAAAAATACCCGTGGGAAGCGGGGCGATCCGGGTTAGCGCACGCATCGCGCCTCGTCCAAACCAATCTCACCGGGGAACAAAAGCAATACATTGAAGACAAACTCCCCGCCGAGTTACCCGATGCGCAACTGATTAACTCGTTTCAGTTTTTTGAATTGATTGAGTTTTTGCATTTGCGATCGCAAGAAGAACTCCCCGCCGAACGCCGCATGACCATGAGCGAAGCCCTTGGCGAACATATCAAACGCCGCCTGATCTACTCCGGCACGGTGATGCGGGTTGATAATCCCTGGGGTCTCCCCTTCTATGCCCTGCTACGCCCCACCTATTCCCCCAGCGGCTCCGAAGAACGCACCTACACCATGGTGGACGACACTGCCCGCTTCTTCCGCATGATGCGCAATTGGGCCGAAGAAAAACCCCACGCCATGCGCCTCCTCGAAGAACTCGACATCCCCCCCGAAAACCTCGAAGCCGCCAAGGCCGATTTGGATCATGTGATCCGGGCTTGGGCGGATAAATGGCACGAACAAGGCAATCCCACCATGGTGCTGCAAATGGTCTTTGGCGATCCTGAAGAAAGCTAGCACCAGCAGCACGATCACTGCGATAGACAAAAAAAGGAGGCTTCCCTTCGGGAGCCTCCTGACTATCAGGGTGCATCTACTGAATTTCACTATACTGGCTTGAGCTGGGGGGTTGAACCCCCTACTATGAAGCTCCAATCAAGTTTTGGATAAACTTCCGATAAAGTTGATTCCGGTCACAATCTCAGGGGGATTGCGCAGGGCGATCGCACCTAAACCGGGTCGCGGAAAACGTAGATCGTGGTTCCGTCACTGGGCAAGCTGCCCGCACTGAGGGAGAGGGTTTGACTCCCCAAGCGGCGGATTTGGTCGGGGGAATAGAGACTTAAGAAGGTGTCGAGGCTGGTGATGTCGCAGGCGGCGGCATCGGCGGCGTTGGTGCGGTAGTGGGTGGGGACAGCGATTTTGGGGTTGAGGGCTTGGATGGCGGCTTGGGCTTCTTGGGGGTTGTAGGCTTTGGGGCCACCGCCAACGGGGACAAAGAGAATGTCGGGCCGACCCATGAGGATTCTTTGTTCAAACTCGATGGGAGCCGCCGCACCGCCGAGGTGCAGAATATTGACGCCGCCCTGTTGCCATTTCCAGGCAACGTTAGTGCCGAAGCGTCGGCCGCCGTTGCGATCGTGGGCGATCGCAATCCCCTCAAACTGACTCGACCCCACCGTATACGCGCCCGCCTGGAACAAAATGCGCGGATTGCCAGGGGTATCCGGCGATGGTGCGCCTTCATCAAACAGGCGGCTACTCATCAAAATATAGTCCACTGCCGGATTCGGCACAGGATACCCCGCCGTACAGCCGAGGGCGCGAAAGGGATTCACCAAAATCCGTTTCCCCCCGCCGGTAAACAGCACACAGGTGTGGCCGTACCAGCGCATGGATACGCCTGCGCCTTGGGCTTGGGCGGGGGAACCTGAGACTTGGCCCAGGCCGAGGGTGGTGATGGTACTGGCCCCTAGGTAACGGAGAAAGGTGCTTCGCTTCATGAATTCTTTGCAGGTTGAGGATGGAGAGCGGCAAGAAAGTTCCGCAAGAGGTGTTTTCCAACGGGGGTTAAGACACTTTCGGGATGAAATTGTACACCTTCAAGGTGAGGATAATCCCGATGCCGGAGTCCCATGATCGTGCCGTCGTCCACCCATGCCGTGACCTCAAGGGCAGGCGGGAGGGTTTCGCGATCAACAACAAGGCTATGATAGCGGGTTGCGGAAAAGGGATTGGGGAGGTCTTGAAAGATGCCTTGACCGGTGTGGTGAATGTCGGAGGTTTTGCCGTGCATCAAAATCGGCGCAGAAACCACCGTGCCACCGAAAACTTGACCGAGGCTTTGATGCCCTAAACACACCCCCAGAATGGGGAACTGGGCCCCTAGGGTTTTGATCACCGGGACGGAAACACCGGCATCATCGGGGCGGCCGGGGCCGGGGGAAATGACGATGCCATCGGGGGCGATCGCTTGAATCGTCTCAAGGTCAATTTGGTCATTGCGATAGACGCGGATGTCTGTCGCGACGGGAAATTCACTCGCTAATTCCCCCAAATACTGCACCAGGTTGTAGGTGAAGCTGTCGTAATTATCAATAACCAGTAGCAAAAACGGTACTCCTTGCGTCAGCGTGAATAGGGTCGAACTCAGAACAAGGGGGCGATCGCGGCAAAGAGGGGGGGC
>CAZCWE010000119.1:0-9766 GCA_964502285.1 uncultured Spirulina sp.
GCGATTTGGTGTTGATCATGAGTGTTAACCCCGGTTTCGGTGGCCAAAGCTTTATTCCCGGTGTGCTGCCGAAAATTCGCGACCTCCGCAAAATGTGCGATGAGCGCGGCCTTGACCCCTGGATTGAAGTGGATGGCGGTTTGAAGCCGAACAACACTTGGCAGGTGCTCGAAGCGGGTGCGAATGCGATCGTTGCCGGTTCTGCGGTCTTCAAAGCTCCGGACTATGCAGCGGCGATCGAAGGCGTGCGCAACAGCAAGCGCCCCGCTGGGACTCCGGAACTCGTCACCGCCTAGGATTTGACGGACTTCACGACAAAACATCACTCTGAACACCATGAAGGGGGCGCGATCGCGCTCCTTTTTTTTTCGCGGCATGATGCAGTGATCCTATTTGATTTATGAAGCACTCAGTCCTGATCAACAAGGGGCTTAATTCCCTTGTCTATCCAAATCTTCTTTGATCATGCTCTTACGATCATTGTGGCATTTGCTCATGAACATACCGAGCGATCGCAGGAAATATCTGCTCATCTTCGGAAAATGATTTATCTTCAGCAAAAACAGTCAAGATATATTGCTTCCGTCCATCATTGATATAAGCAACCTCTTGACGAGTTTGAGAAGTCCAACCCGCCTTAGAGTAAATTTGAATATTCGGGTTAATCGCAGCTAAACCTTCTCCAAAAAAAGCTTGTACTGGGTTAAAATGTCCTAAGTTTGGATCAATTTTTCGCCAATCCGTTGTTAAATCTCGATATAGACGATAGGTCATCCTAGGATTATTTTCACCGCCCACATTACCCTTCATGATTTCATACAGTAATCGGGTTGCTTGTTCTGCTGTAATTTGATTACGAATTGGCACAGACGGATTCATATCATTTTGTCGAATTTGAGTATCTCGCCCTTCAGGGCCATCTAGATATTTCAAATATGGAATTGGGAAAGTCTTTTGACTGATATTAATTGGATCATATCCTTGCTCTCGAAAAAAATTATTGAGAGCATCTCGTTTTCTGATCCATTCTTCTAAATCTTTCCTTGGTAAGCTTTCTCCAGAGTTAGTCCCAGTCAAAAAGTCAACAATACGGCTCCCGGCTTCGTTATCTGACTCTTTAATCAGCTTGTCTAAATCTTGTCCCAAATCAATAGAAAATTGTTCTTGATAGCTTCGAGTCACTTGATCGACGCCTTCTTGTTCAATTTTACTAAAGATAATAGCCATCCAAAATAACTTTACAATACTGGCAGGAAAGTGCAATTGGCTACTTTGATAGCTAGCATATTTTTCAGTATTGAGATCCAGCAATATTATAGAAAGATGTTGGGTTGACAAGTTTTTTTGAGCAACAAGATTTAATATTCCATCTACAATTTGCTGTAAATTAGGGTCTTGTGGACGGCTACTGAAAAAATCAGAACTGCTAAAAGTAGAGATGTTTTCTGGTGTTAGGTCAACACCATCTAGAATTCCCGATTCGTTTGTAGGAGGAGGGGGGAACGTGGAAGGGGCTGAGGTTTGTGAAGACGATTGAGGAATGGATAGCGTCGAATTTGGTGAATTGGGAAATTGCCCAGATACAGATTCTGATGACTCTGTGATTTCCACCTCCAGTGGAGATAAGACACGAATTCCAGCTAAAGCAGTACCAACTATGACAATTGCGAAAAAACTACTGATTAAGAAAAAACGATACTTCTTTCCCAAAAAGAAATAGCTTTGTTGAAACATTTGATCATATCTACTTTCATCAATTTGAGAATATTGATTAGAGGTACTAGAAGATTGTTTGTCTGGAAATTCATTATTTTTGTGTGACGCTTGAAAAGCAGTTTGAGGATATTGAAGTTGAGTTGGTAAGGTTTTGGGAGCTTTTTTGTTTTCGTTTATGCTCTTATCTTTTTTGCTGTGATGCAAAAATTCAGAGGACTTAGGAACCTTAGGATTTTGTGAGTTATCTGGATCAGACATTGACTGGCTCTCTATTGATGGGACAGTGTTTCAGTTTCATAGTCAGCAATTTTCCAGCGTCCACCATCACGTTGCAGCGAGTAGTTAACACGCAAGATCTCTAGTCCAGAATTTTCATCATTGCTGCGTTTTCCATCGACGTAAAGTGTTCGCTGTTCAGTTAAGACTACAGTGAAGCTGGCATAGTTCTCATCACCCACAAGGTTCTCAACTCGGTCGATTTTCTGAACACCATATTCATAATGGGCATTATTAGATCTTAACCAGTCTACGGAGCTTTGTTGACCATCAGAGCGACTAATGTTCTTACTATAGGCAGTGCCAGTCAACAGTTGAGATCCTTGGGAGCGATCATATGGAGGTGCAAATAATCGACGCTTATAGGTCTGCCAATTCTGCACAAGTTGTAATGCTTCGTCTTGTGAAAGTGTGGGCTGCTGGGGAACTGGATTACTTGTCACGGTAGGGGAAGATGCGGGTGTTGTGCTTGGCGGGGAATTATTGGGGACAGTTGAAGGTGCTTCCTGTGTTGCTACCACGTCAGGTTGAGAATTAGTTGATGCGGCTTCCTCCGTATTGGCCAGTTCTAATTCGGGTTCAACCGTCTCAGAACTTGTCTCGGAACTAGGTTCCTCATCGGTATTTTTTGAAGCAAATAAATTGGGAGATTGGGTGAGAATAATGGCTAAAACCACAAAAACACCCACGATGCTGCCTGTAATAGCTGCTTTTTGCCATTCTGAAAGGGCGCTCCCATTCTGGGGTTGGGTGACGGGTGTAGAAGGGGGCGGCGAAGTGGCGATTACTGTGGGCGGTTGATGGGAGGGGGGGGTGGCCACAGACGGAGTGGGCATAGACATCACGGTTGAAGGAATGATGCCGGGGCTAGGCTTGACACTCACACCTTGAATCGCAGCTAACATGGCGGTGGCGGTGGTGAAGCGATCGCGAGGGTGAATTTGAATGGCTTGCTCGATGATGTTCCCTAAGGTTGGACTGAGCATTGGTGCATATTGCCGCCAGCTAATTTCACCGGTTGCTGGGTCTGTGGCAAGTTCTTGGGGTGCTTTCCCGGTGAGCAGATATACGGCCGTTAAACCCAGGCTATATAAATCACTGGCAAAGACTGGGCGACCAGCACTTTGCTCACTGGGCATAAATCCTGGTGTGCCGACCACGATTGAGCGTGTACTATTGCCGGAGGCTGTGATGGTGCTGCCCATGGTCTCCTTCACTGCACCGAAGTCAATCAGAACAGGCTGCTGATCCCCCGCTCGTAAAATAATGTTGTCGGGCTTGATGTCTCGATGTACCATGCGCTTGCCATGGACATAGTCGAGGATGGGCAGGAGCCGAGTGAGCATTTCTTTGACGGTGCTTTCACTTTGGGGGCCATGTTGGGTCACCACTTCGGTTAAGGTTGAGCCTTCGACCCATTCTTCAACCAGATAGAATAAGCCCTCTTGCTCAAAGTAGGCATAGAGAGCAGGGATTTGTGAATGCCCATGCCCAAGATCTTCAAGGATGGCGGCTTCTCGATCAAAGCGGTCTTTGACCATCTGATACATTTGCGGCTCATGACTCATGGGACGCAACTTTTTCACCACACATCGTCGTCGGGCTGGACTATGCTGGTCTTCGGCAAGATAGGTGTCGCCAAAGCCACCACTGCCAAGGGGACGAATAATTTGATAGCGATTGCCAAGCAGGTTGTCTGTCATTTTGCTAGGGACGTTAGGGACAAGACGGGCTATTGTTTTATCTGGTTTTAACCGTTGTAATTATGCACACCCTTGATCAATGCTTACAATTCTTAACTTGCTAAGGTGCAGTTTTATTATCAATTAACCATGACTGTTGAGCCTCACTCCAAGCCAGATAAATTCGGGATTTATCATCATTAAACGGTTTACCGGCTTTCATAATGTATTGCAATTCAGCGTTCACTAAGGCTTTGTTGGCATTCGCATCCAGTGTTTGAACAGCACCAATATTGATCCGAGCAACTTTATCCCACCAATTTACGTATTCTGCATAGCCGTTACTTTTGGATTGAAAATTGCTGGAGAGTCGTTGATAGGTTGTGTCGTATTGGCGTTGGTTGAGGAGTGTATAGTGTTGCCTAATAAATTCGGCGGGTGAGGGTCGCTCGATGACTGGAGGGGCGGGTTGAGGGGGATCGGGTTGAACAACAACAGTGGGTTGTTGGGGTGTGGCAGTCGGTGGTGAATTGGGGGTGGAATTGGTGTTTGTTGTGGGTGTGTCGGGTGATGATTGGGCGGAAGGGGTTGAGGTTTCCGGGGTGGTTTCTGTGGTTTTTTCGGGTTCGTCTGTGGTGCGTTGGGGCAGTTGTGCGATCGCGATCGCACCCAAAACAAAGACCCCCATCACGCTGCCGGTGATGATCATTTTCTGCCAGTCCGAAAACCCGCCACTCTGGGGCGTGGATGTGGGCGTAGATGTGGAGACGGGCCCAGGCGCAACAACCACGGTTGACGGTTGTGAATTTAAAGCCACGGGAATAGGAGAAGCAATGGTGGATTGGGGGACGGACAAAGAGGTTGGGGGAATTCCGGTCCCTTGGAGGGCTGTGAGCATGGCGGTGGCGGTGTTGAAGCGATCGCGGCTATGGGCGCGAATCGCCATGTCAAGAATATCCGCGAGGGTAGGGCTGACCAACGGCGCAAACTCCCGCCACACAATTTCGCCGGTCATCGGATCAGTGACGAGTTCCGTGGGGTGCTTTCCCGTCAGGAGAAACACAGCAGTCAACCCAAGGCTAAAGAGGTCACTGGCAAAGACTGGGCGACCTACGGCTTGTTCTTGGGGCATGAAACCCGGCGTACCAATAATAATCGAACTGGTACTATTGCCGGCAGAGTTCAGAGCAGTACCCATGGTTTCTCGCACTGCACCGAAGTCAATGAGCATGGGGGTTTGGTCGGTTCGCAGCATGATATTGTCGGGCTTAATATCTCGATGGATCACCCCCTTGCTGTGGATATAGCTCAGGACGGGCAGCAAGGATGTGAGGAGCGATCGCACTTGACTATCAGACCAAACTCCCTGTTGTTGAACATGGGCCAGCAACGTCACCCCTTCAATCCATTCCTGCACCAGGTAAAACTGATCCCCTTCCACAAAAAAGGCATATAAATCAGGGATTTGGGCATGACTTTTGCCCACGTCCTCCAAGATTGCCGCCTCTCGCACAAAACGATTTTGAACCAGTTGAATTTCCTGAGGGTTGGCGGTTTGAGGTTTGAGTTGTTTGACAACACACCGCCGCTGCGAAGGCATTTGCTGATCTTCAGCAAGATAGGTCGCCCCAAAACCCCCTTTGCCAAGAGGCTGCACCAAGCGATAACGATTGCTCAGTATGTTTTCCATACAAGGACTTAAACTCAATAACTGGTTCAATTAGAGCAAAAATTCTCGGCTTCAGGTCAGTTTAGACAAGTCTTTTTCATTAAGTTTCTCTACAGTCAAGAGAAGAACATGCTACAACCAAGCGAAATCGTTGTGTCCTCCTGATTCGTTGGTGATGCGTAAAACTCCCACATTAATTCTGAATAACCAAGGTCAAACCCTCTCCATGGCATTGACCCAACCTGAACACCGTTTAGGTCGTGACCCCAGTTGGGCAGATTTGGTTGTGCCACCTGATTGGTCGGTTCTCTCCCGTTGTCATGCCCGCTTGCGCCAACAGGGAGACCACTATTTCATTTTGGATGGAGATGGCCAAAAGCCCAGTTCTACAGGTTTGTTTATTCAACACCGCCGGATCACCGTAGATTATTATCCCCAGGGCTATTGTCTTCAGCCAGGGACGGTGATCCAGGTGGGTCAAAATCCGAAAAACCTGATCACGTTAACCTACGACGGCCCCGGCCAGCCCGCTACTGGCGGAGTGACTGGGAATGGCGTTTCGCTCCAGCATCAGGCGATCGTGATTGGCCGTGATTCCCAAGCCCAACTCTGTTTGGATGCTCCTAGTATTTCACGCCGTCATGCCGTCATTGAGCAGGATGCGAGAGGTCGGTATATGCTGCACGACTACAGCACAAACGGCATATTCATTGATGGTGTCCGGGTGAACAAAACAGCAGTTCTGCCGGACAATAGCGTGATTCGGTTAGGCCCATACCTACTGCGCCGCCAGGGGGATCAGGTGGTGTTGGCCGATAGTGGTAGCAGCATTCGTTTAGATGCTTACCAGTTGATGCGAGAGGTTCAAGATGAAAAAGGAATACGCCGTCGCATTTTAAATGAGGTGTCTTTAGCGATTGAGCCGGGTCAGTTTGTTGCTCTGGTGGGGGGGAGTGGAGCGGGTAAAAGTACGTTGATGACCACATTGTTGGGAACGAGTCCGACCACCTCTGGGTTTGTGTTGCTCAATGGTGAAGACCTCCGCAAGAACTTTAATATCTACCGGACTGAGATTGGCTATGTGCCTCAAGATGACATCATTCATCGAGATTTGACTGTTTTAGAGGTGCTTTCCTATGCGGCTCGTTTACGGTTGCCGTCGGATGCGGATATCCGTCAGGTGGTGAGTAAGACCCTCACGCAAATTGAAATGGTTAACCAAAAAGATACGTTGGTCAAAAAACTGAGTGGGGGGCAGCGTAAACGGGTGAGTATTGGTGTGGAGTTGCTGGCTGATCCGAAACTTTTCTTTTTAGATGAACCCACATCAGGCCTTGATCCAGGGCTAGATCAAAAAATGATGCATCTCTTGCGCAAGCTGGCGGATGAGGGGCGTACAGTCATTCTGGTGACCCATGCGACGAATAGTATTCGTTTGTGCGATCGCGTTGTCTTTATGGGCCGAGGGGGGCGACTCTGCTATTTTGGCTCACCCGATGATGCTCTCGCGTTCTTTGCGGACATTCCACCCCACGATCGCCCCCGTGAATTTGCAGATTTATACACCTATCTCGATGCCTTAGACTGCCCGGATGCCGGACAGCAGGAACAGATACGGGAGCAGCGCATTGAGCAAACCGTCCAACGGTACAAACAATCATCAGACTATCATCGTTACATTGGCTCCCAACTGAATGAGGAAAGCCGAGCGGCGTTGGGTAACATACCTCCCCAGCAAGTTAAGCGATCGCCCCTTGACCAACTAACGCTCCTCAGTCAACGACTCAATCAACTCTTGCTGCGCGATCATGTCAATTTGGGATTAGCCCTTTTCACTGCTCCCATTGCCATTGGTCTGATTACCCTCGCACTGGGGGATCAATCTCCCTTCGTACTGGGAGAAGAAGACAACCCCACCCTTGCCTCGTTAGCCTTGCGCGTCTTATTTGTCTTCACCTGTGCAGGAATTTGGGTGGGTATTGCCAGTAGCCTGCAAGAAATCGTCAAGGAAGCCGCTATTTACACGAGAGAGCGCCTCGTAAATCTGGGGCTACTCGCCTATCTGGGATCAAAAAGTGTCATTTTCATTGGCTTGGGCGTTGTCCAAGCATTGTTAATGACCCTAGCGATTATCTGGGGATTCACCGCCCCTGAACCGAGCCAACTGCCTTGGCCCGTCGGGATTGGCATCACCAGCTTTCTCACCCTCTACACCGCCATGTGTTTAGGGTTAATGGTGTCTGCTTTCTCGAAAAATGGTTCTCAAGCGAATAGTGCCCTTCCCCTCTTACTTGTGCCCCAGATTGTTTTTGCGGGGGTCTTATTTGATATGGATGGAGCGGGAAAAATCCTCTCCTGGTTAATGCTCAGTCGCTGGTCAATTGGAGCCTATGCCTCCCTTGTTGATGTTAATAGTCTTGTCCCAACACCAACCGAACTACCGGATGGAAGCTTTATCCCCCAACCCTTTGAACCCACATCGACCTATGATCCCACTTGGGAAAATTTAGCCCTGAATTGGGGCCTCTTGTTAGCCCATAGTTTGCTCTATTTGGCGATCACTGCCGGCGTACAAAAACGCAAAGATATTCTCTAAATTTGGCGATCGCGCCCCTTTTTTTTCGCGGCATGATGTCATACAATCCCCGCTAACCCCGGAACCGTCGGAGTTTGGTTTTCAGTCGTTGCAACCATGAGGGGGGCGGCGGCGGTGGCGGATCGGCGGGGATGTCGTCGCTGTTGAGGTAGCGATACTGTTTCCAAATCCGCCAATAGGGGCAGCCGGGGGTGATGCGAATCCCGGCCCAGTGGAGGTATTGCAAGCGTTGATCGTTGCAGTTGGGATCGGCGAGGGCATCGTCACCGAGGCGGACAAACTGGGGGCTCCCCGCCCAACTACCGGGCGCACCGCCGGGACGGTTGACGAGGTTAAAGCGGCGCTCCGGGGGCACTCGTTTGAGGATCATGTAGTTGATGATCGGCTGGTCGGAGGTTTTTTGAGAAAAGTCGAAATATTCCGGATGGGCGGCACATTCGGCAAAGGTGTCGTAGAGATCCTGCTCTGAGAGGAGATTTTTTTTCGCCGCCCACCAGCCACCATTGAAGAGACTGGCGCGATCGCTTTCTGCCAGCACCCCATCAGCAAAGACCTGCGGCGTGAAGACATTACCAATGCCGCCCCGATGTTGATAGTCACAACAGAGAAAATCGTAGGTTTGCAGCGCGTCTAAATTTTGAGCAATGGGTTCAAAGACGACAATATCCGTATCAATGTAAAGAAATTCATCGTATTCCCCAAACCAGCAGGCTTGCTTCCGAAATTGATTCGGCCGGGCGAAGAACCCCGCCCCGAAAATGTCATAGAGTTTCTGCGAGAGGCGATCGATAAAGGCGAGATCTTGATAAACATTAACGCTGTAGTTTTCGGCTAAAAGTGTGGCGATTTCTTGATAGTTTTCGTCGTAGGGGATCAGGGTGATGGGGATGTCGGGATCGTAGTGGCGAATACTGTTGAGGAGCGCGATCGCTTGCTCTGTGAATTTATCGTTGGCTGTAATGTAAATGCCGCGCATGGGAACTTTTAAAGGATAAGAAAATTGAAGAAAGGAGGGCGATCACTTAGAGGCTATTTAAGCCAGGGTAAACGCATCAAATCAGGAGAGAGAATGTGATAAGGGGTGAGAAAGAGAAGCAGCAAGAATTTCGAGCAGAAAATTATTATCCAGACCTGCTCGATAACGCTTCATCTTCAAACTCCCCTTCCCAGGATGCCGCCGCAACAGGTTCAACGCCAATCGCCTCAAGATACTCAGGTTACGCGCCCCATGCTGGCTACGAATGCGACTACTATCCTCGGCAAACACAACATCCAAAGACCAGTGCAGAATATTCTCAATCTCCCAGTGGGAGCGGATATAGCGAGAAAATGAGGCGGCATCGACGGCAAGAGAACTCAGAAAAAAGCGAGTCTCACAAGTGGTCTTGTTCCACAACTGACGTTGAGAGCGAACTGCCACAACAGACTTGAGCCCTGACCAACAGTGACAAACCGAGGCAGAAAAAACGTCTGAAGCTCGAAAGACCCAGCAAGAGCGACTCTCAATACGGTGATGCCCACTCTCAACCTTGTGGCAGTGGTCAACAAGCAACTCAGCGTGACAGTCTTGTTGCTCAAAATCCTCAAACCAAGCGCAAGCTGTAGTGTGTAGATTACCCTGATTGCCTTTGAGAGCCAAAATATAATCGGCACCAGCGTCCTGAATTTGTTCGGCAATGGCAGTCTGAGTGCCCATGGCATCAATAGTGATGATGGTTCCAGCCAAGTCTAGTTGTGCCAGGAGGATAGGAATCGCCGTAATCTCATTGGATTTTGAATCCACCGGGGTTTGACCTAAAACCAATCGGTGTTCTGTACACCAAGCAC
>CAZCWE010000119.1:9776-10272 GCA_964502285.1 uncultured Spirulina sp.
TTGTAAAGCTTTGAGATTATGCTCTCGGTCATAGGAGCCTCGCAGCGTTTTGCCGTCAATGGCTACGACTGTCCCGCCCAGAGCTTCGAGGAGACTGCCAATCCAATCCTGAAAGCGAGTTTCCAGTTGGGTGGGGTCAAGTCGAGACAAAACCCGCCTCAAGGTATCATAGGAAGGAATTCCGTTGGGTAAGGAGAGAAAGGTGGCTAACCAAGCTTCTTTAGCTTTGCCATAGGTTTCCATACCATCCCAGCCTTCTGCACCGGCAAGGACAGCGAACAGGGCAATGACGACGATATCAAAAAGTTGATGGGCACAGCGGCCTTTTACTCTAGGTTCCTCAAGGTCACCAAAATGAGCATGAAGGGATGAGGAAAGACAGAAGGGGTTAGACATGGAGTTGCAGGGTTAGGTTTGTGCCATTGTCCTACAGTGAGGGCAAGTGGATTAATCAGAAATCTATGATAGACCTGCTTTTGAGGGCATTTTAAGCTTT
>CAZCWE010000120.1:0-10264 GCA_964502285.1 uncultured Spirulina sp.
AAGGAAAGAGAAGGAACCGGGTGGAGGGGGAGAAAAAGAGAAAGAACGAGCGAGAAAGGGGGAAGAGAAGGAATGAGTTAGAGAGGGGAGAGGAAAGTGAGGGAGAAGCTGTGAAAACATATACATATGTCTGCACCCTGTGCCCCCTGGGTTGTGACGCGCACGGTCATCCCTTTGGTGCGAAGTTGGCGGTTGAGTAGAGATGCGATCGCGTCTGCCTCACCCCGTCTCGCCGCCGCCAGCAAATCATTCTGAGTCATACCAAACCTGCTATTCTCTGCCCATCACCTTACGCCAACAACGCGCTAATTTCCGCCACCCACAGCCGTCGCTCCCGATGATCCAACGCCAAAATCTCATCCCGTGACCAGTGGAAATGCAGCGCAATATAGGCTACCTCTTGATAAAGCTGCGCCAAGGGGTAGCCTACCACTCCCCCACGGGCATCGCCTCACCCGGCTCATCTTGATTAATAAACGTGTACACCGACTGTAAATAATAGGCATCCCGTAAAAACAGCGTCTCTAGCTGTTCCGGTGTCACCTGCGTCCAATGCCCCAAGCGAGTGATCACCTGCGATAACAACACCAACGAGACATAATTCGGATCATCGACCACGCGGCGATCCGCTTGCGCCACCAACTCATCTTGTCCCGTTGTCAATCGCAACAGCCCAGCCCGCAGCAGTTCCCCGTCCGGCGTGAGCCAGCCCTTCGGGAGGGTGAATTCAAATTCACGCTTCATCATCAACCCCTACCCTACGTCTCGTCTTCAAGTTCATTAATCTGGCGATAAAACGTTTGCAGATAATTTAAATCTGCCGCAAAAAAATCTTCAATCACACTGGGGCTAATCTCTTCTAAGGCTCCTAACCGGACAATCACCCGCGACAAAATAATCACCGTGGCGTAGGCAGGATTTCCCTTCACCCGTGGATCGCGCATCGGCACAATCTCATCCATCGCCCGCGCTAAACGCATCACCCCGGTGCGATGCAAATTTCCCTCCGGGTCAAGGTAGCCCTTGGGCAGGGTAAATTCAAACTCGGTTTGAATCATAATGCTTATCAAATGTTATGCAGGATTTTAATGATTGGAATTCTTATCTTACGGGGGCCGTGACACTGGGCTGATGGATGAGCGATCGCGCTCCCTCTGTTTTCCCCATACCTAGCCCGACACCCGGTAAAACTGCGCCACCACGAGTTCCACCTCTTCAATTTCGAGTTCATTGCCCCCAGCCGCCAAGTCCCCAATCGTATAGCTACTCGGCCATGCCCCCGTAAACCGAAAGCGGGCCTGTTCGATATGGCCTTGGTCATAAATCGTGATATCCCCATCTCGAAACTTCTCGTACCAACGACCCACCGCCACCGCTGTAAACCAATCCCAAATCGTTGTCGAGTTACAGAGGCCCCGTTTCAGCGTGATATTGCTGCTGCTGACATTACCCGGCAACTTCGTGCGGCGAATCCGTCCATAGGTTCCTTTGCCGCCTTTCCCCCATTTGTTTGGGGTGACTTCTGCCAGCTCAATCACCTCAAGAGAGCGATTCATACCGCTACAGTCCATAAAAAATGCGTCGATTTCCTCGCTATCGTCCAAGGACAGTTCCACGTAAAACTTACTATTCGTCAGGATTTCGGGAAGTTCTCCCGTTTTCTTCTTTTTTTTAGCCATTTGCTGCGTCTCCGATCAGGGCTTCAGAACAGGAGGGGGAGGGGTCAATCCTGTTGTCCCCTCCCCCCAATGCATGATTCACGGCTGCCTACTTCGTGCGATGCAAGCCTTCGTAAGCAAATTCGATGGTTTCGGTGTAGAGGTCGGTACTGTCGGGGCTGAATTGTGTGCCGGTGTATTTCACGGGAAACACCCCGGTCATGTCCCACTGTGCGGCCGATGCTCCCCCTTGGTTGAAGAGGGTGACACTGGCGGTTTTGCGTTCCCCTTTGCTACCGGAACCGCCCCCGGTGATTTCCCGTGAGTGGGACGCATCCCACCAGTCGAAGAGACGGCGATCGTCAGCCGTGCCGACGAAAACCACCGTGATGTTGGAGTTACTGACCCCGGTAACGGTGGCTTGAACGACACTTTTGCCGTCTTTGGTAACACCGTAGGATGAGTCTGATCCGGCCACCTCAAGGGTAATGCTCAAACCACTAACGCTTTTGACGATTAATTCGTCATAACCATCAATTGTGATGTAAAACTTCGAGTTCGCTAGAAGCTCTCCACTTGCCATAATTTTGCTCCCAGTATGCTGTCCAAATTAAAAAATGATAGGTAGAACGAGAGGGGAGGATGGCGGTGCGATCGCCCCCCATCCATCCCGATTTACTTCGTTCGATTCACGTCTTCACAAACCAATTCAAAGGTTTCTTTGACAAATTCAGCCCCATCAGCCGAAAAATCCGAAACGCTATAGCTTTTTACCCAGGCATTGACGATTTTCCATTCCATCACCGCCTCATCCATACTGTTATAGGCGGTTAAGGTTCCGGCTTTGCGACTGTCTTTCCATTTGCCATCTCCCCCTTCACTTTTCGGCATCGTGGATTTCATCCAGTTATACCAATCCATATCCCCTTCAATGAGATAGGTTTCCACCGAAAAATCGGGGTTATCGGTAAACCCGGCTGACGTGCTCTGCCAAAGGGTTTTACCATCTTTCGTCGACGCAAGGGGTTTTTCATGCCCGGTGGTTTTGCCCTCAAAGGAAAACTCCGCCACACTAGCGACAAACTTCTCAGTCAAACCATCAAACTCTAAATAAAATCGACTCGTTGGAATTGGATTTAACTCTGCCATTACAGCCTCCTGCTAAACACGAACCCGCATACTATTTCACAGTGCCCCGGCCCATCATTCAGACCAGGGATCAACTGGAAACCGTTGATGATTCAACGGTTTCCAGCATCATCAATTACGCTCCCGGTGCCCACTGGCTAACCCGGAAGATCACAAATTCAGCCGGGCGTACAGGACAGACCCCAACTTCAACATACAACCGACCCATCATCATGGTTTCATGGGTATTCAGTTCGCCATCGCACTTCACATAGAACGACTCACCCGGTGAACCGCCTTGCAAAGCACCCGCACGCCACAACCCTTCGAGGAAGTTGCTAACGGTACGGGTGACCCGTGACCACAGATCCGCATCATTGGGTTCAAAAACCACCCACTGCGTCCCGATCTCAATGGACTTCTCAACGTAACTCATCAAGCGGCGCACACTGATGTAGCGCCATTGGATGTTTGTGGGATCAACCAACGTCCGTGCGCCCCAAATCAGGTAGCCCCGGTTGTAGTTGGCGAAGTTTCGGATGCAGTTAATGCCCTTCGGGTTGAGGAGTTCCTGCTCGCGGGTGTTGGTTTCGTAGGCGAGGCCCAACACACCCCGGGGGGTTTCGTTCGCCGGAGCCTTAAAGATCCCGCGTGTCCCATCCACTCGGCACCAAACGCCCATCATGTGTCCAGAAGGCGGCACCATGATCGGACGGCCTGCGTTAGCGGGGTTGGCGACTTTGATCCAGGGATAGTACAGGGCCCCAAACATAGACCGACGGTTGAAGCTGGTG
This sequence comes from uncultured Spirulina sp., assembly GCA_964502285.1. Lineage (GTDB taxonomy): Bacteria > Cyanobacteriota > Cyanobacteriia > Cyanobacteriales > Spirulinaceae > Spirulina. The sequence goes on from CAZCWE010000120.1 coordinate 3,581, forward strand.
AGCCAGGCATCAATGTCTTGGGGTTTTTGCGTTTCGGGGGCCACAGGGTCGTTGCTCTTACCGGGTTTAACGGGCGGCGGATCGATCACAGCCATGCGGTAGGGAGGCCCTGGGAAAGAGTTTTCACAGAGACTGACCATCAATTCCATCACACCGTGAACTTGATCCAAGTCCAAGATGCCGGCTTGGAACAAGAGCATGAGGTCAGGGAAGGCGATCATCGCCACTTCATCGACCTCGAAAATCCCTTGCATCCCGGTTTTGTCGTTCCGGTTGCCGGTGATGTCGCGGGTGGCGTTGTTAACCGGTGAGATGTAGGGAGGCGGTGCGATCTCGAAGACACCGTTCGCGGGGCGGCGGGATAGGGCTTGCCCACTGACGGAAATGTCATTAATGGTGAGGTATTCCGAATCGGCTAAAACCGTGACGACATAGTCTGCCACTGCGGTTTCAACTTCCGGATTCATGCTCAGGTTGTCGTACTCTTCGAGGACGGTTTCACCGAGGACAACTCTGAGTTTGAAGAATTGACCGTCATCAATGGGCGGTTCTGCGTCTTCATCTTCCGGGGGTTTGGGGGTACTTTCGGAAATCACGACCCGAATTCGAGCATCCTCGCTGCCTGCGGGGGCTAATGCTGCTCCATCTTCTTCGCCACTGGCAATGTTGAAGGCGAGGGCGGGTTTCCCACCAGCGGTCATGACCGGGGTGGAGACTTCTTCGGGCGGTGGGGCAGGTGTGCCGGGGAGTTTGGTGCCGATGCTGGTGATCCAGCAGCGACCGCCGCCATTCACAAACCATCCCTGAACCGCAAAGGGAAGGTAGGGGTAGTAGGTTTCTTCGCTGCCGTCGTCGGCGGCTTTTTTGAATTCAGTGAAGCCGTCCGAGCCGGGTTTGCCGAAATATTCTAGATATTGATCGAAGTTGGTGATCATCATGGGCTTGAAGAGTTCCGCGTCACCGCGAACGTCTTCGGTGTACCCAATGAAGCCCGCAACACTCATGCTGACCCCTTCAATGGGGCGACTGCCACGGTCTACTTCTTCAACGTAGACACCGGGTGCAAAATAGTCCAAGGGCATAGGGGGCTATCCTCCGTCTGGAATTAGCGATGGTTCAAGAATGCACATCAAGGCGCTGAGGTGGATGGTTGGTTTTCAAGCCAATCAGGGGCTACTGTCTTCCACCCTGACAAGCTGCTGATGAGTCGATCGAAGGTGGGAAGGAGAAGCTTCGGGTTTCAGCGTACCGATAAATGGGGATAAGGGTTATTAGACTTTGGTCTAAATGTTGGGAAAACCGCCCTCAAGGTAACGAAACATTAAGGATTGGGGGCGCGATCGCGTTCGGTTTCCCCGCCCTGGTGCGATCGCGCTGCGGTGAGCGGGACGATCGCACCAAGGCGGGGGTTATAGGGGTGGGGGTGCGATCGCGTTCCTTAGCTCTACTTAAAAAAGCGATCGCACCGGGGGAGGAGGGGTGCGATCACTTTTTTTTGAAGAGATTAGATGTAGTTTCTGTCAAGTATTAGTGGGCATTACTCACGCACTAATTAAAACGACACAGTAATTAGAGGCTTAACGTCGCAATTCCCAATAAGTTTTGATGGGATTGTAATTGCGCTGGCGAATTCCAGACTTAGAACTAAGAACACTGGGAGAGTTTGCTGCACCATATTTATATGGAGGTTTAGACACTTCAAAATGTAAGTGTGGAGCAAAAACACCAGACTGTCCATTCGCACCAACTGTTCCTACTTTTCCGATAGGTTGTCCTTTCGTCACTGTTTGGCCTTGCGATAAAAAGCGACTGCTTAAATGCTTGTAAATATAGTATCGTCCGTCTTCCCCTAAAATCGTCAAAGTGCCAAAATTAGAAGTTGACATAACAACTGTTCCATTCACAAGGCTTTTGACAGGTTGATTGTTGATACCAGAACCACCTAAATCAATCGCACCATGATAACTATTCATGCTTACTGCTGCATTATAGTCATCGGAAATATAGGCCCCTGTCGGAGGAAAATAACCACCAAGAAGATCGTAGCTCAAATCTCGGTATAGCTTACCAATATCAGAGTTTGGATTGCTCTTAATGTAGTTAAAGTCTGCAGCACTATTAATTGAGTCTTCCCATTGCCAATCACTCCAAGACGCTAAGTTATTTAAGTAGTTACCGTTGTTATTGTTACCACTATTACTACCCTCGCTCACATAGTAAGCAGCAACATAACCAATCTGATTCCCAACCTTGACCTTATACCAGTCTGTGCGATTACCTGGATAGTAGGCCCCTCCAGTAACCTGTTCCAAAATAGTCAAATTTGTCCCATTCGGAAGATTGCTGATTTTTGTACCCGTCACAGAAGGACTTTGGCGGAAATTCAAGCCAATAATGGAATTCACATGGCCAGGTTTACCTGTACTGCCAGTTCCTGGATTAGATGTGCCACCCGATTGGATTGGAGGATGAGACTGGGGATAACCGTAGATATAGGCACTCGGAACCCAATACGCTTTGCCATCCTTCCAATAGCGATACCACAGTGCATCAGGTTGGCCAGTCCAAATATCGTTAACCGATTCTCCATACATCCACCCGTCAAAATGGAGTGTCTTTTTGTAAGGTTCAGCTAAACCACTCTTATCTGAATGCTGGGGGCTATTGCGTAGAGCGACACCAATTGAGGGGCCAACCCACCCAGAAAAATTCTCCGCATGAAAACCAGCAGGTTGGCTCGGATTGCTGTTTGTGGTCACGTCAACGTAATAGGCAGCAACATAACCGATTTGACCATTGTATTCAATCTGATACCAGTCATTCCGGTTTCCTGTCCCAGGGTTATAGCTATTACCTGTGACAGATTTGAGTACCTTGAATTGAGTTCCTTTTGATAAAGATCCCAAAACATCTGCACCCACATAGGCATCTTTACGGAAATTCAGTGGCAGCGAGCCCACGTTGGCATTAACAACACCAGACTGATAAGAGAGTTGAGATGTTGGTGGTTGCGGACTCGGTGCTGGCATTGCACCAGTTGCATTGCCAGTCAAGAATTTCTCAATCCCGCGAGCCACTGCTGTCGCTGCCTTTTCAACATTGGCACGACTCATCCCTGGAGCATCAATAAATAGGGATTCTACTAAAACTGCGGGAACATTAGTGGGAGCATTACGCAATACAGAGAAATTCGCTGTTTTTGTACCTCGGTTGGGAATAACATTGTCAGGGAAAATTGCGTCTAACTCACTATTGATAGCCTTGGCTAATTCTGCATCCTTAGTCGGGGCGTTGGGGTGAGAAAATACTTCATGACCTTGGGCATTTTTATTGAAAGCATTCTGATGTAATGAAATAAATAAATCATTACCTGCTGCTCGTTGACCAATCTGAGCTAATGAAAGTGGTTCATCCAACACTGTAACCTCAGCACCGAGTTGCCGTAAATGTTGAGCAACTAACTTAGCTTGATGTAGATTTTCGGTTGCTTCTGTTGTTCCATAACCAGTTGCACCAGGATCAAAGCCGTTGTTGTCAATACCATGACCCGGATCGAGTAAGATTTTCTTGCCCGCTAAGGTTTGAGTCGTTTGAGTAGGTACGGGTGTTGGAGTTGTTGGTGCAGTCACCCCTGTTCCTTGTTGAGGAGCTTGAGTGCTTAATGGAGTGCCCACCTGGTTATAAATTTTCTCAAACATTTCCTTGAGGAAATTGAGCCAAGGTTGACTCTGAATCTGACCAAAAATTTGTAAGAACTGATTCAGCGCATCTTGTTTTGCTTGGCTTGGTGCCGGTTGTGGCGTAGGAAGTGTCGGTTGTGGAGCAGGTGCAGATGCGGGAGGTGGTGTTGGTTGGGGTGTAGCAGTGGGAGGATTTGGATTGTTTCCAGGAATATAAACGATTTGCCCCTTAGAGAAATTGGTATATTCCTCTTCAGTAAAGATAATTGTCCCTTCTGCATCCTTTGTGATTTCTGACCAGCGAGTTCCACTACCGAGTTCTCGTTGAGCTAATGACCAAAGGGTTTCACCCTCTTTCAGTGCATAGCCATAACGAACTGCCCGCTCCATTGGTGTCACAACACCTTCACCACTCCAAGTGGTGGGAACAGTTTGTAAATCGGGGTCATAGTATTCTGATTTTGTCGCTTTCGCCAAATGAATTGCCGCTGCGATATTGACTAAGCCTGCTCCGGTTGCTAAGTCAGGATTAGCGTCATTAAGATCTGTCGCTGTTGACTTAAGGAGCTCAATGACTTGGCGATAACTTAAATCGGGGTTAGCTGCCCACACTTTGGATGCTGCTCCTGTTACCTGTGCTGTAGCAACAGATGTGCCATTCATGCCAGCAATAGAATTACCCGAAGTCGAAAAGATTGGTGCTTCTAATGTTCCACCATCGGCAATAATATCTAATCCTTCACCGTAGTTGGAATAATCAGCACGATCGAAACCTTTCCAGTTGGAAGCTTCGCCATTAATTCGTTCGGCTGCTCCTACAGTAATGATATTGTCAAACTGCGTAGAAGCCTGACCCAGCGCAGACATTACACTGCTTTCATTTCCTGCTGCGACTGCAACCAAGACATTGTTTTGACGGGCATATTCCAATGCAGCCATTTCCACAGGTGTGAATTCATAGCGTGTGGTGATATTGCCGTCAGTATCAATCTCGGTGAGATCCATGCTCAGGTTAACCACGGCGTTGCGTTGACCCGATTCTTGCGCGGCATCCACAAATTCAATTAAGGACTCTGCCCACTTGCCGGAGCCGACGGCGCGACCGAGCCAAATTGGGGCATCGTCGTTAATGCCGTCGATGCCGATACCATTGTCTTGTTGTGCTGCGATGATGCCGAGGACGTGGGTTCCGTGTTCGTTGCCTTCACCGGCAGTGATGAAGGGGTTATCGTCGCCATCAATCAGATCGCGCCCGGTGATGATGTTGCTGTAGTCGATGTCGGGGTTATCAGCAGCGAAACCGGTATCAATAATGCCCACCAACGGCTGATGTGCTTGGGCTGCCTCAAACTGCTCCGCACTGTACTCCACGCCCTCGGTGTAGGCGTTGGCATATTCAATCAAGGCTCGACCCATGTTGTGGGTGCGCCAATCCCGACCCTCCGCGACCACCTCATCCATGAGGGCGGTTTCAGCCGTTGCGCCGCGCACTTGGAACACAATGTCGTTGTTGTCTTGGTCGGATTGGTCTAACGTCACATCTTCAAAGGCAAAGGTGTTGCCGTCGCCAGTGACATCAGCGATCTGTCCGAAGTAGAAGTCATCGTTGGGGTTGTCCGTGGCCATGGAGAAACGGACGTTTTCGATTTTGCCGTTGGCAACGTCTTCAATGGAGTGATTGGACGCGAGCATGATGCCGAAGCGATCGCCCGCCCTCATCTGGTATTCTTGAACACCTCGATAATCCCCCGAATTAAAATCCGCCTCGCGCATCGTGCCGCTAAAGCGTGCCCCATCCGTAGCATCAGAAATGATGACATGACCTTGTTCGGAGCGGCTTAGAGCACGTTGAGCCGCAATTTTGATAAATTCATCACTCCCCGGCTCCGCATCAATCCCCTCAATGCTAAAAATGCCCACTTCGCCGCGACTGTAGAACCCACCATCAAAGAGAAAATCAATGCCCACCGTGCCATCCTCACCAACGGTGAAAACACCAGAGGTATATTCCGGTTCGGGTGGGGAAGCAAAGTCGAGAATCGTGAAATCCCCCCAATCAGAACTAACCGGATCGAACTCGTGACCCATGTCGAAATCATCGGGAATAGCATCAACTTGAACATCGTCAAGATCAGGATGATCCTCACCCAGACCATCAACGATCGCACTAGGCGTGAGAATCGGTTCAAGGAGAATCGCGTGGAAGGGTGATGAAGGCTGGTGGTTTTTAGACATTGTTATAAAACCGTAGGGTAGTAACCTGAAGAGCTGAGCAACCAAGACAAGCAGCGCTCTATACAAACAGTATCTAGGGAATTTTGAATTTTTTATGCCGCGTTTTGAGTAATTTTGATGAAGTTTCTCATCGGCTATGTAAAATTTTCTTGATAAAGATCTGCAAAGTACGAGAAAACACTGAGAACAAACAAAAATAAATCCTCAATCTCAGTATTTTTATTGATGTGCTGGTGTGTCACCTGAATACATCAGGTAATAGATAATCGATAGCAATCCTAAATCAATCAGAGATCTGAATCTCCCCATCAACAAGGGGATTAACCTGGCCCGTTCATCAATTACCAAGGATGCCATACAGATGTTTGTAGGGGGTCATCTAGACAAGGTTTCAAGACAGAGATGACTAAAAAAGGCAAACCCAGCGAAACCAGAGTCCCCGTTATAATCCTTAATTTAACGGGGGAGCATCAAGAATCTGAGGCCAAACATTGGGGGGTAACGTGGAATTCTTTCCCCTAACTCATCGGTTTTTGAAAAATTTTAGTTTTAGGGAGTTCTAGAGGCAGTTGCCGTTGAATTGGGAAGCCCGCTTCTGTATGCGAAGCATCAGAGTCGGGTAGTTCACAAAAGGTGAGATTGCGTAATGGCTTGGCTCTTTTGGAGAGGACAACCTGTTCTCATGACCCCCTGATGTTGAGCTACCGCTTATATAGCAGTGGACAAGTTTGTTAGGACATTCAACAAGCGCACCCTCAGCCCTCGACTG
>CAZCWE010000121.1:0-10236 GCA_964502285.1 uncultured Spirulina sp.
CCCGTCAACGCTTCAAGGGCCAACAACAACACATCTAAATGCGTCTTCATATTCTCAAGCTCCCCGCTCGCCAACTCGCGGCACAGGAGTAGATCAGTCGCAGCCGTGGACACCTTAATTTCGGACTTCACAGGCACAAAACGCAGAGCAGAAATGAACGATGGGCAATCCTGAGAATGCCCGATAATTGAAGTCTAAGGGATTGGGGGATAGATTGTTCGCGTGGTATAGTTTCTAGTGTCATACTAAGTGATGATTCAATAGTGCCCACATCCGCAAGTCAACACATTTGTGTAGCTTCACCTGTCCCTACGGACTACCGAGAGCGGGCAAAAGTTTCTCAAGCATCTTCAACGCAATACCGTCACAAACACTGAGTTTCCATGAATTTGGTTGTTAAGCCCTGGGACTCTTGTCCATTCTTGAACGACAGCGATCAAAACAAAGGTTCCGCACCATTTTACGGTCAACCTGGTTTTGGATTGGATCTTTACCCCCAGCGCTTAGGGAGTGGAGCTCCCTGTGATCCTACCGGAGAGAATTCATGAGTCAGGCACGCTCCAAAAAACTGAAGTTGATGGTGGTAGACGATGAACCCGATAACCTAGACCTGCTGTTTAGAACGTTTCGGCGTGATTTTAAAGTCTTTAAAGCAGACGGAGCCGTTAGCGCCCTCAAACTCCTAGACACTGAGGGAGAGATGGCCGTGATCATCTCAGACCAACGGATGCCGGTGATGAATGGCACCGAATTTTTAAGCAAAACCGTCGATCGCTTTCCCGAAACCATCCGCATCTTGCTCACGGGCTACACCGATGTCGAAGACCTCGTCGATGCGATCAACTCCGGTAAGGTGTTCAAATACATCACCAAGCCCTGGAACCCGGAAAACCTGAAGACCGTTGTGCAGCAAGCTTCGGAAACCTATCAAGTCCTCAAGCAGCGCACCAACGAACTCCGCCGCGCCCTGCGCCGGGAAGAAATCCTCAACGTGGTCACCAGCAGCATTCGTGAATCCCTCGACTACCAAAATATGTTGCGGGCGATCGCTAAAACCATTGGCGAAAACTTTGTCGCGGCGACGACAATCCTCCGCCCGGTTGAAGCCGAGGTGCTGCTCGATGAAACCTATGAATACCCAGAAGGAGCGATCACGAGTGACCAAGCCCAAAACCTGATCGCCAAAGTCGTCAGCACAGGCCAAAGCCAAATGCTCGACAACAGCGAGCAAGAATCCGTCGAACTCGCGATTCCCCTCACTGTTCAGCAACAAATCCTGGCAGTCATCTATCTCCACCATCGTGATGGCGATCATCTACCCACCTCCAACGATGTCCAACTCCTTGAATCCGTTGCCGAACAAGCTGCGATCGCCATCTCCCAAGCCCGCCTCTACCAGCGTACCCAACAGCAAGCCGAAAAAATGCGCGCCGAGCTCGAAGTGGCCCGCCAAATCCAGCACAACCTCCTGCGCCAAAGTTGGGGCGACACCGGCAGCGTCACCGTCCAAGCCAGTTGCTACCCCGCCCGCGAAGTCGGCGGCGACTTCTTTGAAGTCTACGTCCACCCCCAAGGCGATGTCTGGCTGGCCGTCGGCGATGTTTCCGGCAAAGGCGTACCCGCTGCCCTCTTCATGGCCAGCGCCATTTCCATCCTGCGTCGCGAACTCGCCCAAGAGGTCTCCCCCGAACCCGAAACCGTCCTGCGGAACCTCAACACCACCATGAATGAAGATCTATTCAGTACCAACTGCTTCATCACCATGGTCATCGCCCGCTACCGACCCGGCGAACAATGCCTCGCCTATGCCAACGCCGGGCACATCTACCCGATGATTTGGCCCCATCACACACTCCAAGCCAACCCAAACCCCGACCTTGAGCCTAACTACCTCAAAGCGCGGGGCATCCCTGTTGGTATTCTTCCCCAGTGGAAGGGTACAGTAGGAGAAATCACCCTCAACTCTGGGGATGTTTTTCTGCTGACGAGTGACGGGATCACCGAAGCCACGGTGTCCAAAAACCTTGACGACCAGTCCGATGCCACACATCAAGGTCAGATGTTGATGCAAGAAGGACTCTGGTCACTAATCAAACAAAACTCAAGTGCATTCAACCTTGATAATCTCTTGCAGTGCTTCCGTGAATACACCATCCAAGTCCAAGAAGACGACCAAACCATGCTCTCGTTGGAGGTTCTGTAACCCATGAAAACAGAACTACACATCCCCAGTGATTTAAAATTTTTGACCGTTGTCGAGCGTTGGCTCCTCGACTGTCTTGAACTCGAACTCGGCGACTCTGTGGAATGGCCACGCCAGTCTAACCGTCTCCGCCTTGCCCTCGTGGAAGCCTATTCCAATGTGGTGCGCCACGCCCACCGTGAACAATCCCAAATTCCCGTGCTCCTCAGACTCGAACTGAAAGAGCGCGATATTGCCTTAGAAATTTGGGATCATGGCACTGGGTACGATCTTGATACCTATCTCCCCCCCAGTCCTGAAGATCGTCAAGAAGGGGGCTATGGTTGGCTGATTATGAACCGACTGATGGATAAGGTGGAGTATCGTCTGCAAGTGAATGGCCAAAACTGCTTGAAGCTTGAAACGAGCTTATCGGCTTAGAACGCGCCTCAATCCAGAAAAACTTAAGCCCTGACCTTGAGGTGAGGGACGCTGCAAAATGAATCGTTGAGGACTGCGATCGCAGCCCCTGCGCTGATGATTGGGCGGGGGATCTTGCTGATGTATGGTTAACCCCCCAAGCCAGAGGCGAGATTGTTGTGTAGCGTTGATCCCCGTTTTTGACCGATATTTAAAAAAAGCGTAGAGATGCGACACCGAGGCGTTAACATTTAGCAAACTGGTGTTAACAATTAGCAATATGAAAATCCTCTTCGTTGCCGCAGAAGTTGCTCCCTTGGCGAAGGTTGGGGGAATGGGTGATGTGGTTGGGACCTTACCCAAAATCCTTCGTCAATTAGGACATGATGTGCGGATCTTTATGCCCTATTACGGATTTTTGAATCAGATGCTCGACATCCCCGATGAGCCTTTGTGGTGGGGTGATGCGATGCTGCAAAAATTCGCGGTCTATGAAACGAAAATGTTAGATGGTGATGTGCCGCTATACCTGTTTGGGCATCCGGCCTTTGATCCCCATCGGATTTACTACGGGGATGATGAAGAGTGGCGCTTTACCTTCTTTGCCAATGGTGCGGCGGAGTTTGCTTGGAATTATTGGAAGCCTGATGTGGTGCATTGTAATGATTGGCATACCGGGATGATTCCGGTGTGGATGCATGAAACCCCGGATATTAAAACGGTGTTCACGATTCATAACATTGCCTATCAAGGGCCATGGCGCTGGAAGCTGGAGCAGTTTGCTTGGTGTCCGTGGTATATGCAAGGCCATAACACGATGGCGGCGGCGATTCAGTTTGCGGATATGGTGACGACGGTGTCCCCCACCTATGCCCAGCAGATCCAAACCCCGGCCTATGGGGAGCAGTTAAACGGTCTGATGTCGTTTGTCAGTGGTAAGTTGCGGGGGATTCTCAACGGCATTGACCTGGAGAGCTACAATCCGGTCACCGATCGCTACATTGTGGAGAACTTCACCACCGAGACGCTGGATCTGCGGGTGGAAAATAAGATCGCGCTGCAAGAGGAGTTGGGTCTGGAAATCAACCCGGATCGCTTCTTGGTGGGGATGGTGACGCGCTTGGTGGAGCAGAAGGGGATTGACCTGTTGATGCAGGTGATGGATCGCTTTTTGGCCTATTCTGATGCGCAGTTTGTGCTGTTGGGGACGGGCGATCGCTACTACGAAACCCAGATGTGGCACCTCGCTTCGCGCTATCCGGGTCGCACGTCGGTGCAAATTTTGTATAACGATGGTCTCTCGCGCCGGATCTACGCAGGGAGCGATGTGTTCTTGATGCCGTCGCGGTTTGAACCCTGTGGCATTGCTCAAATGCTGGCGATGCGCTACGGAGCGATCCCGATTGTGCGGCGCACGGGGGGCTTAGTGGATACGGTAAGCCACCATGATCCGATGGGCTCAGCCGGGACGGGCTATTGTTTCGATCGCTACGAACCGCTAGATTTCTTCACCTCGATGGTGCGGGCGTGGGAAGGGTTCCGCTATAAGGAGCAATGGCAGGCGTTGCAACAACGCGCCATGCAACAGGAGTTTAGCTGGGAAAGTTCAGCGCGGGAATATATCAAGATGTACAAAGAGATTTTAGGTCTTGATCCGACGCAACTGCTACCCGAAGAAAAGGTAGCCATGGGGATTATTGAACCCACCCCCACGCCCACGGCATCCCCGCAGTCCCTCGTGTAGAAGGGCTGATTACGGTAATGCTCTGGAACGGGTAGGGGGCGATCGCTCCCTACTTTTCGTTGGGAAAACGGCTAGCCGACGAGGTGATTCTCCTGCACGTTTCGAGCCCCATCCTGAGCCGCAATCAACCTGTTTAAGTCGAGGGCGGCTTGGTTCAGTTGGCGTGTGCCGACGCGGGTTTGACGAATTCCGGCGGCGGTTTCTTGAACCCCTTGATTCAGTTCACCCATAAATGTGGCTACCTGTTGAGTTGCGATCGCTTGCTGCTCCACATTCAGGGAAATTTGACGATTATTAATCACAATTTGATTAATGGACTCAGCCACCTTGGCAAAAGTACTGGCGGTGTTTTGCGTCACTTGAATACTGGTTTCCACCGTTTGAGTGCCCGCCTGGGTCGCAATCACCGTCGAGTTTGCCGCCGTCTGAATGTCGAGCACTAGGGTGCGAATATCGGCGGCAGATTGTTTACTTTGATCCGCGAGCTTCCGAATTTCGGTCGCCACCACCGTAAATCCTTTGCCTTGTTCTTCGGCGCGCACTGCTTCAACCGCCGCATTCAACGCCAGTAAATTGGTTTGATTGGCAATATCACTCACCAACTTTGAAATATTGCTAATTTGATGCGCTTTTTCGTTGAGATTCGTGATCTGAGTGGCGATCGCCAACACTTGATCATGGAGTTCATGCATTTCTTGGAGAATAGTCTCCGCCGACTGATTCCCCTGTTCCGCCAACGTCTGCACGTCCTCCGCAATCACGGTCGCTTGATCCGCTTGCTGACGCGACTGCTGAGATGACGTACTCAATTCATCCATGGTGGTTGTGGTTTCATTCACAGAGGCGGCTTGCTGATTCGCCGTCCGTTCCTGTTGTTCAATGGTCGTGGCAATTTCGCTGGAGGACGAAACAATCATTTGAGTCGATTGTAAAATCACGTCACTTACTTGCTTGACAATCCACCAGGCGAGAGCGAGGGCAATTCCACCTAACAGGACAGCACTCAGGATCAGCCCCATCACTAAACGATCCAGGGCGTTTTCTGCATCCGCTTGATACATTTCAATCATCTGCCGGATGCTTTGATCGAGCTCTAGATCGAGTTGGGTAAAGTCGTCTGTGAGTTGACGGCTTGTTTCTAAACGGATCAATTCAATGGCTTCGTTTTGTTGTCCCGCTTGGCTCAGACGAATCATTTGGTCTGCCATTTGAATATAGTCAGTGGTCAGACGATTAATCATCTGAATCCGGCTTACCTGGTCTGGATCAAAATACTGACTCTCTTGTAGTTTTGAGATGGACTGATTGAATAAACGTTTTGCCTCAGAATACTGACTCAAAAATCGGGGTTCTTGAATCAATAAATAACCCCGCACCGTTTGAATCAGTCTAGAGGTGGAGAGTTCCACTTGGTCTGATTCTTTCAAGAGTTCATCGGCATCATGGATAATGTCAAAAACATGAAAAACACGCTGCGCACTCATCCAACCAAATCCAGCAGCACCGAATAAAGCACAGACAGGAAGAGCATAGCCAATTAAGATTTTTTGTCGAAAATTCAAAGATTTCAACATACTAACTATTGTACTCCGGGAATAGAGAGTAAAGTTTTGTTACGGACTATGGTTATTGTCATTGACCTAATCATGGCATTGAAATCAAAAAGAACGCTGTTATTACAGTGTTCCGGGTTCGGAGTCTGATTTAACGACTACGTGTAGGGGGAGATTGCCTCACCATTTCTTGAGGGATTATGATGCTCAATACTCTCTAAGAAAAGGGAACCCATCGGTGTTGTGATTTTCCAAATTATTGAGTGTTGATGTCTCGTGAATTAGAATCGTAGACCCTAGATTCTGATCGCTGAAAGGTTGGATCACAGATCTTTTTGCATCGTAGGTAGACTACAGCTTTCCTTTTCCAAATGAATGAATCCGGATTCATTCAGCACGATCTCCTTACAGGATTCAGCGTATGATGGGGAAACTGGCTCTATTTTCTCCTCATCTCATGGCGCTTTCTTCTGTTGTGCGGGCGATCGCTCGCTCTCCACTGACACAGGATTTTGTACAAAAGCTGCAAAATCAGCAGGCCCCGTTGCATCTCAATGGCGCGTCTCGTTTACCGAAGGGTTTAGTGAGTAGTGCGATCGCCCAAACCACGCAACGCAACCTCCTTGTGGTCTGCCCCACCCTCGAAGAAGCCGGCCGCTGGGCGGCACAGCTAGACGTGATGGGCTGGAAAACAATCCGGTTTTATCCCACCTCCGAAGCTTCGCCCTACGAATCCATTGATCCAGAATCGGAAATGGTGTGGGGACAGTTGGCGGTGCTCAGCGAGCAGGTGTATCCAGAGGATGCGTCGGAAGCTTGGGTGATTGTCACCACTGAACGGGCCCTACAGCCCCATTTACCGCCCCCGGATTTACTGCAAGCCCATCTCTGTACTGTGCAGACGGGCATGACCATGACGGCGAAGGCGCTGGATCATCAGTTGGCGCAATTGGGATATCAGCGGGTGGCTCTGGTGGAGAGTGAAGGGCAGTGGAGTCGGCGCGGGGATTTGGTGGATGTGTTCCCGGTTTCGACGGAATTGCCGGTGCGCTTGGAATGGTACGGGGATGAGTTGGAACGGATTCGGGAGTTTGACCCGGCGACGCAGCGATCGCTTGATAGCATCCCCCGCCTCACCCTCACCCCCACTAGCTTTACTCCCCTACTGGCGGAAACCCTCCAGGGCAATACCGATCTGCCCCCAGAGGAACAGGAGGCGATCGCAGCGGGGGAATATCCTCCCGGTTTGCGCCGCTATCTCGGCCTGGCTTATCCCGAACCCGCCAATCTGCTCGATTATTTACCCCCCGAAACCCTGGTAGTGGTGGATGAACCCGACACCTGCGCGGCCCATTGTGCCCGCTGGGTGGAGTACGTGACGGTACAGTGGCACGCCCATCAACCCCAAGTGCCGCCCCTGCATCAGGAGTTTGCAACCTTGAGCACGGCGATTCAGTCCCGCTTTTCGGCGTTGTATTTATCGGAATTGGTGGTGGAGGGGGTCGGGGTGAATCTGGCTAGTCGGCCCTTGCCCACTACGCCCCATCAGTTTGCTCAGTTGGCAGAACTGCTGCGGGGCCAGCGGGATGTGCCGGGGGGCTTGAGTTTAAAGCAGTACAATCAATGGCTGGTGTCGGCTCAACCGTCGCGGGCGGTGTCGTTGCTGCAAGAGCATGATTGTGTGGCGCAGTTTATCCCCAATCCCCACGACTATCCAGCCATTGAGCGTTTGCAGACGCAACGAAGTGCGATCGCGCTCAAATATTCTGGTCTAGCCGAACTCGAAGGGTTTATCCTCCCCACCTATCGGATCGTGGTGGTGACTGACCGGGAATTCTTCGGCCAGCATAGCCTCGCCAGTCCCACCTATATTCGCAAGCGGCGGCGGGCCGTCTCGAAGCAAGTTGATCTCAACAAGCTCTCACCGGGCGATTATGTGGTCCACCGCAGCCACGGAATCGGGAAATTTTTACAACTGGAAACCATCGAAGGGCGCGATTATTTAGCCCTTAAATATGATGACGGCACATTGCGCGTGCCTGCCGATTCGGTGGATAGTTTGTCGCGGTTTCAGCATTCGGGGAAACGCCCCCCCGAACTGAACAAGATGGCCGGGAAAACTTGGGAGCGCACCAAGGCCCGCGTCCGCAAGTCAATTAAAAAAGTGGCGGTGGACTTGCTCGAACTCTATGCCAAACGCGCCAAGCAAACCGGGTTCGCCTATCCGCCGGATGAACCCTGGCAACTGGAACTCGAAGATTCATTCCCCTATCAACCCACCCCGGATCAATTGAAGGCGACCCAGGATGTGAAGCGGGATTTGGAGAGCGATCGCCCCATGGATCGCCTCGTTTGCGGGGACGTGGGGTTTGGTAAAACGGAAGTGGCGGTGCGGGCGATCTTTAAAGCGATCGTCTCCGGTCATAAGCAAGTGGCATTTTTAGCCCCGACGACGATTCTCACCCAGCAGCATTACCACACCCTCAAAGAACGTTTTGCCCCCTACCCGATCCAAATCGGCCTTTTGAATCGATTCCGCACCTCTTCCGAAAAACGGGAACTGTTCCAACGGTTAAAAAGCGGTGAGCTGGATGTATTGATCGGGACGCAGCAAATTTTAGGATCGAGCGTGGAATTTCATGATCTGGGTCTGTTGGTGATTGATGAAGAACAACGCTTTGGGGTGAACCAAAAGGAAAAAATTAAAGCCTTGAAAACCCAAGTGGATGTGCTCACCCTCACCGCCACACCGATTCCCCGGACGCTGTATATGTCCTTGTCGGGCATTCGGGAAATGAGTTTGATCACCACGCCGCCCCCGTCGCGCCGCCCAATTCAAACCCATCTGTCACCCTACAATCCCGACGTGGTGCGCACAGCAATTCGTAATGAATTGGATCGCGGCGGCCAGACCTTTTATGTGGTGCCACGGGTGGAGGGGATTGAGAGTTTGGCGGCGCAGTTGGTGGAAATGTTGCCCAGTGCGCGAGTGGCGATCGCCCACGGTCAAATGAACGAAAACGAACTCGAATCCACAATGCTGGCGTTTAACAACGGTGAAGCGGATATTCTCGTTTGCACCACGATTGTAGAATCGGGGCTCGATATTCCCCGCGTCAACACGATCATTATTGAAGATGCCCAACGTTTCGGCCTGTCGCAACTCTATCAATTGCGCGGTCGGGTGGGGCGATCGGGCATTCAAGCCCATGCCTGGTTACTCTATTCGGCTCATCAAACCCTCTCCGACACCGCCCGCAAACGCTTACGCGCTATTCAAGAATTCACTCAACTCGGCTCCGGCTATCAACTCGCCACGCGGGATATGGAAATTCGCGGCGTGGGGAATATCCTCGGTGCAGAGCAATCGGGACAAATGGCGGCGTTAGGGTTCGACCTCTATATGTCGATGCTGCAAGAAGCCTTGCAAGAAATTCGCGGCCAAGAAATTCCCAAGGTGGAAGATACCCAGATTGATCTCAAACTCACCGCCTTTATTCCCGCCGACTATATTCCCGACCTCGAACAAAAAATGGCAGCCTATCGGGCCGTCTCGTCCGCCAATTCGCCGCGAGAACTGGCCCAAATTGAGGAAGCTTGGTACGATCGCTACGGCTCCATTCCCAAACCCGCCCTCCAACTGATCCAAGTCGTGCGCCTCAAGCAAATCGCGAAATCCCTCGGATTCTCCCGGATTAAACCCGATGGCCCACAACATATCGTCCTCGAAACGCCGATGGAAGAACCAGCGTGGCGTTTATTGGATGAACATTTACCGAAGCATTTGCGATCGCGCTTCGTCTACAGCCCGAAAAAAGTCACCGTGCGCGGCCTCGGCATTCTGAAGCCCGATCAACAACTCAGCAACCTGATCGACTGGCTCAGCAAAATCCAAGGGGGATTACCCAGTCCCGATGCGATCGGTAGTGGCCGTTCTTGACTGTGCGATAAGTAGTAGCCTGATCATGACAAAGGGGACTCATCAAGAGTCCCCTTTGTTTTAGGGTTTGGAGAGAACTGAAGCCAGTTCTCTCAAGTTGAATCAGACCTTATTCTGCAACCGGAGCATCATCCACCAAGCTTGCCTCGGTATCATCAGCAGCGGGCTCTTCAGCGACCGGCTCTTCAGCAGCAGGTTCTTCAGCAACCGGCTCTTCAGCAGCGGGCTCTTCAGCGGCAGGTTCTTCAGCCGGAGTATTGAGTGCATCGATTTCTTCATTAATCGCATCCACTTCATCATCCGAAAGGCTTTCTAAACCTGTGATAGCAGGAGGCAATTCAGCATCAGCCTCATCGGCATCATCAGCCTCATCGGCATCATCAG
The DNA here is from genome assembly GCA_964502285.1 of uncultured Spirulina sp. Classification (GTDB taxonomy): domain Bacteria; phylum Cyanobacteriota; class Cyanobacteriia; order Cyanobacteriales; family Spirulinaceae; genus Spirulina. The sequence goes on from CAZCWE010000121.1 coordinate 10,224, forward strand.
CCTCATCGGCATC
>CAZCWE010000122.1:0-10236 GCA_964502285.1 uncultured Spirulina sp.
CTTTACGCTTCACCTTCGTAACCTCAACCTTGGCGAAATTCCGCAACGGCCCTGATCCTGCGATCGCTGGCCTCGCTAGAATGACCCTAACCCTCTGACGCTCATTGGCTGCCTGTATGACCACCCTCTCCCCCGCCCCGCTCAAGTCTGCTCCAACACCGTCACCCCTCACCACCCTGACCCTCGATGTGGACGGGATGCAATGTGCGGGCTGTGTGGCGGCGGTGGAACGGCAACTCAAACAGCAGCCCGGTGTCCATTCGGCCTGTGTCAATTTGATTACCGCGATCGCAGTCGTGGACTATGATCCCAGCGCGATCACGCCGGATCAAATGGCGGACTACCTCACCCAACGAGGCTTCACCAGCACCCCTCGCTTGGAAGATTCCACCACTGCGCCAACCTTGACCTGGCGCGATCGCGCTGCTGCCGAACGCCAAGCCCACCGTCAACGCCTCTGGATTGCGGCGGGGCTGTTGCTCTTTTCGCTGTTGGGGCATTGGCACCATTGGGGCGGGCCGGAGATTCCCGTCTTGGGACATATCGCGGTGCATTGGGCGTTGGCGACTTTAGCGATCGCCATTCCCGGCCGGGAGATTTTCATCGATGGGGCGCGGAGTTTGCGGTACGGCAACCCCAATATGAATACCCTCGTGGCCATGGGAACCGGCAGCGCCTATCTGGCCAGTTGTGCGGCGTTACTCTGGCCGCAGTTGGGCTGGGAATGTTTTTTTGATGAGCCGGTGATGTTGTTGGGGTTTGTCTTTCTGGGTCGTACCCTCGAAGGCCAGGCCCGCAGCCGCGCCACCGCTGCCCTTGAAGCCTTAATCCAACTCCAACCCCAAACCGCCCGCCTGATTAGCACCGCCGACACCGCCCAGGAAAGCGGGATCACGATTCCGGTGCGATCGCTGCGGGTGGGGGAATGGGTGCGAGTCCTGCCGGGGGAAAAAATCCCCGTGGATGGCCAAGTGATGCAGGGGCATTCCAGCGTTGATGAATCGATGCTGACGGGGGAATCGTTCCCGGTCACGAAACAGGTGGGGGATCAGGTCACGGCGGGAACCCTGAACCAAGGGGGCATGATGGCCGTTGAAGTCCAGCGCATTGGCGATGCCACCCTCCTCGCCCAAATCACAACCGCCGTCGAAACCGCCCAAACCCGCAAGGCCCCGATTCAAAGCCTCGCCGATCAGCTTTCGGGGTATTTCGCCTATGGGGTGATGGCGATCGCGCTCCTGACGTTCATCCTCTGGCAAATTTGGGGCGATCAATGGTTGGCGGGTCAAGCGATCGCCAGCGTCCCCAGTTTAATCAGTTTGAAATTGGCGATCGCCGTCCTCGTTGTCGCCTGTCCCTGTGCCTTGGGGCTTGCCACCCCCACCGCCATCCTCGTCGGCACCAGTCGCGGCGCAGAACAGGGACTCCTGATCAAAGGCGGCGACAGCCTCGAAGCCGCCCATCGGGTGGATACCGTCGTTTTTGACAAAACCGGAACCCTCACCCAAGGCCGCCCCCAAGTTACCGAGGTTCATCCCCTGGAAGGCTGGAACGCCGATCAACTGGTGCAACTGGCCGCCAGCATTGAGCAAGGCAGTCAGCACCCCCTCGCCACCGCCATCCTCACCGCCGCCGAGCAGCGCGGCTTAGACCTCTATCCCACCGTGGAGTTTGTCAGCGCTCCCGGCTATGGCGCGATCGCCTCCATCCACCGCCCCGATCACGCCCCCACCTGCTGCCGCGTGGGCAATGCCGCCTGGCTCCAGGATGCGGAGATCGCCATTCCTGCCGAACTCGACCCGATTCAACAGCAATTAGCCCAGGACGGACAAACGGTGATCTATCTCGCCCTCGACCAAACCTGTATTGGTCTAATGGCGTTGAGCGATCCCCTCCGGGCCGATGCGCGGCAAACGGTGCAGAACTTACAAGGCATGGGTTTAGAGGTGGTGTTATTGACCGGGGATCATCCCGCAGCGGCGGCAGCGATCGCCACCCAACTCAAGATCACCCACGTCATCGCCCAAGTCCTCCCCACCGCCAAAGCCGACCACATCCAAGCCCTCCAAGCCCAACATCACCGGGTTGCCATGGTCGGTGACGGGATTAACGATGCCCCCGCCCTCGCCCAGGCTGACGTGGGCATCGCCCTCCATAGCGGCACGGATGTGGCCCTCGAAACCGCCGATATCGTCCTGATGCAACCGCCAAAGTCTGAACTGGGCTTACAAGCTGTCGAAAGTGTATTACATTTGAGTCGAGCGACGTTTGCTAAAATCCGACAAAACTTAGCCTGGGCCTTAGGGTACAATATCCTTCTGATTCCCACGGCGGCGGGTCTTCTCTTGCCTGGGTTTGGATTTTTGTTAAGTCCACCCATGGCCGGGGCGCTCATGGCCCTAAGCTCCGTTATCGTAGTGACTAATTCGTTGCTACTGCGCGATCGCCGACCGCTATCATAATGATTCTGTTGATGATCTATCGCACGAGATGATGACTTCTGGCCTAGAGAATCATTAGGCTGTGACACAATGAAAGGAATCACGGCACTGACACATCGCTTGTTTGGCACCAACGTGCCACATCACTTTTTTCCTCAATCAGCAACACGAGGCACACGGGTTGTCTATGACTGCACCGACACCAAAATTGCAGCAAGAACATTTACTGATCGTCGATGATGCCAGGGGACGGCGTTCAGTTCCCCTCCTGACTGAATCGTACCTGATTGGGCGCGATCGCAGTTGTGATATTCACCTTAGCTCTCAATTCGTCTCGCGACATCACGCGGTGCTCAACCGTAAAATCCGGCAGGACGGCACCGTGTTGTATCAAATCGTCGATGGCGACACCAAGGGGCGGCCAAGTGTAAATGGCCTCTTGATCAATGGCAAAAAAATCTCCACGCATAATTTACAGCATGGAGATGAAGTCATCTTTGGCCCGCAGGTGTCTGCGATTTATCAATCTCGTATTTTCCCAACCCAAGCCAACGCCGACAACTTACCCGTCATATCCGCCGAAGACCCCTTTGATATTACGCTCATCGATCCCGCCATGATGTCCGGGGATACCGAAACGGCAAAGCACCAGGACGAGCTATCCCTTGACCCAGAACAAGATACCGCCTCGAACCGGGAGGATGTCTAGAACGCCAGAAGAGCGGAGCAAAACGAGCAAGCATCACCTCCACCCGCCATTACGCAAATGGTTAGGGTGAGCCAAGCACAAGCCACCATCATGGCTACAACCTCTGCTGATGTGGGGCGGTGTGTGATGTTGAGTTTTGCGCGCCAAAAGGTCAGCACCCATACTGGCTATCCCATCATCTTCTCAACAGGCTTAATGTTTGGGCTCGCTTACTGAAGCTGCCAGAGGGTGTTGTCTTGGATGTTTTTGCAGACATCATCAAAGACCTTCCGACAATGGTTGTCTGTAGACAGGGGAAGCTCCTCGTTCTTGAGAATGCAGTTCAGATGTACTTTTTGGGACGCGGTGCTTTGGTAATCCACCAGTGCTTCGACGGTCACTAACTTGGTGAACTTAACCTGTCCCGGATTTTCTCGCCCCACAACGTACTCATTGTTACGATAAATGATTTCAAAGTTGCAAGCTTGCAAAACAGTATCAAGATGGGAGAGGAGAGTATCTAATGAATTCTCGCTGTAAAATGAGCAGGAATAACGAGCCATAATTTCCCCGTACTTTCCTAATGGTCTAAGGTGATCAGCTTGGTTATCATGACGGCGACAGCCTGTCGATAATACCAAGGGTGTTTGCAGCTACTCTAGCGTTTTTTTCAATATCTGTCAGTGTAACCAGCACGAAAACCCACTTGCTGTGGTTGATTAAGACAAAATTATGCTGTGAAATCACCACTCCACTGATTTTAAGGCTGAATGATTAAAAGAAGATAAAGGTATGATGTCTGGTCAATTTATTGTGTTTGAGGGGGGAGAAGGGGCGGGAAAAACGACGCAATTACAGCGATCGCACCATTGGTTAAAGACACAATGGGGTCAACAGCGTGCGATTCTGCAAACCCGCGAACCCGGTGGTACTCCCTTAGGCTCAAAACTGCGCGATATTTTGCTTCACAGTGGCGCAGTGGTGGATCGCGCAGAATTACTCCTGTTTGCGGCCGATCGCGCTCAACACATCGATATGGTAATTCAACCGGCTCTAGCTCAAGGGGCGATGGTCTTGTGCGATCGCTTCACGGATTCTACTTGGGCCTATCAGGGCTATGGCCGGGGGTTGGATAGGGACGTGATCGCGCAACTCAATGCGATCGCCACCCATCACCTGCAACCCAATCTCACCCTCTGGCTCGATCTACCCGTCGAAGTGGGTCTCGCCCGTAGCCAACGGGAGAGGCAGCGCGATCGCATTGAACAGGCCGATCTAGCCTTTCATCGGCGGGTACGGGAGGGATTTACGCACCTCGCCCAACAGGAACCGGAGCGGATCGTGCGCATTGATGCGTCTCAACCGGCCGATTTCGTCCAGCAGGCGATTCAAACCGTATTGCGATCGCGGGGCTATGTCCCCCCAGAATCCGGTGATTAATTTCTAGGGCTCAATCACCGTGCCATCTTCAATATCCAATTCCACATCCGGCCCCCGATCCAGCACTTCCACATCCCACTGACCCCGGCGGGCGGTTTCAAAACTGACGTAGCGGCCATCGGGGCTAATTTTCGGGTTGCGCACCCAGTAGCGATAGCGACGGGTGAGAATTTCGGAGCGTTGGATGGCGCGATCGTAGAAGGCGATCGCGGGTCGGCCCTCTTCATTCACCAGATAAACAATATAGCGACCCGTGCGGCTGAGGCTGGGGCTTTGCACTAAGGTCTGGTCTTGGTTGAGTCCCGTGAGGGTTAAAAATCGCTGTGTGGTCAGGTCATACACCGCGATCTGCGCGGAGCCGTTCCGGTTGGTGATGAACGCCACTAATTTGCCATCCCCGCTGAGGGTGGGCTGTTCATCGGTAAAGCGGCTATTCAGGGCCACGGGTTCAACGACGGCCGGTTCACGTTGACAGGCGGCTAGGGAGACAGCGATCGCCCCCACTAGCAGCCCAGAACGCCCCAACCATCGCCAGGCCCATCGTCCTCCTCCCAGAATCATAGATCTAGGGCCTTAATACTCCGTCGAACCCACGGGGGGGTCAAAGTCGTCATCAAGAGGGCGATCGGGACGGCGGCGCGATCGCGGTTCCTCGAAGTCCAGATCCGGCTCATCATCGTAGTAATCGGGTTGATCGCGGCCTGGCCCGGCGTCGAAATCATCCTCGCCATAATCGTCGAGATCATCCTCGTAGCGATCATCACTTGGTGCTTGCGGGGGTTCCGGCTCTAGCTCTTCGTCATAGTCCACGTAGTCCACGTAGGGCGCGGGTTCTTCGTCCTCGTAGAGTGCCGCCGTCCGTGCCGAACCGTTACGACGTGGCCGTTCGCGATCGCGTCCTGTGTCCTCACTGGGACGACGCGCCGGGGGCCGCCGACTGGGCCGCGATTCATCAAAGCCGTCTGCTGCTTCCCACTCGTCTTCCCAGGCATCATAACGAGGCTCATCGGGAGGATAATTACGGCTGGGCGGGGCTTCACGGGTGGGGCGGCGGCTGCGGGGCGATCGCGGCGGTGGAGTGCTGCGATCCGTGCGGGGACGAGCGGCACGGCTGCGAGGGCTTGCTCGGTGGCCAGTCCCCTCAGCCGCAGGGTCTCAAAGGCAAAAAAGAACGTGGCCAAGGTGAGGAGAAATTGCCCCAACTGCATCAGGGGGTCAAATTTCCAACCGTAGGCAATCAAAATCCCACCGCAGACCAACCCGACCGCAGAGAAAAAGATATCGTAGTCCCTCGATAGCTCTGGCTTAATCGAGCGTAAAAAGTAAAGTCCTGCACCAGCAACGGCCAAAAAGACCCCTAAAATGCTGGCTGAATTCCATCCAAAATTAATCATTACTGCTTTTTAAGCGTCAAGCTCGCGATCGCTGAACACGGGTGTTCTGTTCTCTCTACCTTAGCGAAATCTGCCCATTGCGCCGAGGAAAACCCCACCCCTAGGAAAAGACCCCAGAATCGAGGGGCAATGCTGCTGACGATCCTGAGGTCAAATGGTTGAGTGAAACCCTTAGGAACGGGTGATTTTATCTTTCTGGCTAATAAAAATGAGGGCAACGGTTGCGGGAATGACAACAACCAATGTACCGGCCAGTAAGCTGTAAAGAAAGTTGGCTAAAGACGGTGTCATTGTATTTAGTAACCTGATATTGAACGAAGAATTAGCCTTTATTGTAGAGGGTTTTGTCCCTTCCGCGATCCCTAATCTGCGTCGGGGAGCAACTCCGCAAGGCGTTGGCGGGACAAGGTTGCGGCTTGAGCAACTTGGGGATGGGCATCTTTGGCCAGGAAGTTGAGGGCGGATTTGGCTTTCTCGCTGGGGAGGTGGCCCAGGGCTTCGGCCAGGCGTTGCCGCACGAGCCAATCCTCAGATCCGGCAAAATCTAACATCGCATCGGTGGCTTCGAGGGCTTTGATTTCTCCGAGGGCAGCGATCGCCGCCTGCTGAATCACCACCTCCTCGCTTTTCAGGGCTTCGAGGAGCACCGATTTCGCCCGCACATCTTTTAAATTGCCCAAGGACACCGCGGCACTGAAGCGCACAAGCCATTGGGTATCTTCATAAAACGCCCGCACCAGGGGTTCAAAGGCCCGTTGATCTTCGAGATAGCCCAAAGCTCCGGCCGCATCCGCTCGAATCCCGTAGTCTGGGTCAGTTTCCAGCAGGCGCACCAAAATAGGATAGGACTCTTCAGTGGATTTGATCCCTAGGGCAAACACCGCCATTGAGCGGATTTGCAAGACTTCATCATCGAGCACTTTTTTAATTAGGGGCAACGCTTCTAGGGCGGAAACGTGGCGCAATGAGGCGAGGGCGACCATGCGATCGCGGGAATTAGGACTATCAAGGTCAACTTCGATTTGGTTTAAACTCAGGGGGGCCATGGCAATTCTGAAAAACAGTTAACTTATCGTAACAATTTTCAGCTTGGGGTCGGCGCGGGGCGGGCGTGGCCGCGGCCCCAATGTTCTTCCCCTTGGCGTTTGGGTAGGGATGCGGTGAGGGGGAGGAGGTGAAAGGGGTCGAAGTGGTGGCGGAAGTGGGTTTGTAATTGGGCTGGGGTGGAACCGAAGGGCGGGCCACCGGGGCGGCCGTGGGTGAAGAAAATGGCCAACAATTCGCCCTGGGGTTTCAGGATTCCATGCACCACCTCAACGTAGCGATCGCGCTGACTCGGATCAATCGCGCAAAAACAGGTGTGTTCAATGACGTAATCAAACGCCTGGGGAAATTCAGCGGCGAGGTCAAAAATATTGCGGTTGAGAAATTGCGCCGCAACGCCTGCCGTTGCCGCGTTGCTTTGGGCCCGCTCAATCGCAGCCGGGGCAAAGTCAAAGCCAGTCACCGCTGCGCCCGCTTGGGCAAAGGCGATCGCATCATGACCCGCCCCACAGCCCAATACGGCCACCCGCTTACCCACCACGGCCGCCCCATGATGATCGAGCCAGTGAATAAATCCTGGCGCGGCTTGCCCCAAGTCCCAGGGGGGCACTCCCTGTTGATAGCGCGTATCCCAAAACCCGGACTCATGAATGGATTCGGTCATCACCTCGCCTTCCTTAGATATTCAACACTCAAGCTCTAGGTATGCACCTGACTGAGTACATAGCGCAGACTATCATAATCATCTTTGAGCAACAGTCCCAAGGTGCGCCCGGCTTTGATCAACCAATCGCGATCGCCTTGGCGCAACTGAAACGCCGCCCGCAACGTGGCCGCAATTAAACTTTCCACAGGCACCGTGTTCACCTGTAAGAGCGTCCGGAGAAAGTCCATCTCTTCCGTAAACAGCATTACCTCGTCGGGTTCACAGCGATAGACCGCCTGGTGAATTTGCGGCGGGCGGGGCGGCAGGTACTGAAAGACTTGGGGCGATCGCCCCGCTCCCGGTGCTAAAAATCCCACAATCGCCACGCGAAATTCCGTCTTCAACATCGCAAAAATTTGCGGTTGCTCTTCCCGCAACTCGGCGAGGGACATCCCCAACGCCCGCGCCCGATGCACCGAATCAATGGGCGTTGTCGTCGCGTAGGTAATCACGCCCAAAACGATATTCTCCGATTCTTCATCCAAGGCTTTCACCCAACTGCCAAAGGGAGGCATCACCGGAAACTTCAACTCCTCCGGCTCCAAACATTGCGCCAAGAAATCCGTTGTTGCCGTTTCAATCACTTCCGCAATATGGTTCGGCCGGGGGCGATCCGTGGAAAATTGGGGTAGGGGTAAGCGCATCGGCGGTGGCGGGGCTGAAGGATGAGGAAAGCGTCAAACGTTTTAAGCCTCAGTTTTAAACCTCTGGCTTTGTTTCCAGGATTGAACGCATCGGCCCAAAGTTACGACGGGTCATCGTTCGATCTGAGCCAGAGGGCGATCGCTTATTTTTTCTTGCCTTTGCTGAGGTCTACCGATTCGAGTTCTGCCAGCTTGAAGGTAACTAATTTGTCCCAGTTGCCCCCTTCAAACAACACGGCAACATTGCCATCGCTAATGCGTTGCACCAACCCTTCAAACTCATAATAGGTGTCGTTAGGGTTTGTGACGCGAACCGTTGCACCAGGTAAGATCATGGGTTTTTTCCTTTCCTTCAAAATCACAGAAATATGAGTGAGACTGATCCGAAGATAGACTGTCCGCCCCTATCTTGCCATATTCCCTTGATCCCAAGGGAGCGGGTTGAGGGGCGGAGATGGGGCGATCGCTAGCGGAAATGCATGCGCGGTCGATGGTTCGCCACCGATTCCACCAGCCCCAAGGCAATGAAATTCGTTAACAGTGCCGATCGTCCATAGCTGATCCAGGGCAACGGCAACCCGGTAATGGGTGACACGCCCACCGTCATGCCGATATTGACAAACACCTGAAACGCAATCATCGAGAGTACGCCCACCGCCAAGAGGGAACCAAAGTTATCCTTCGCATTTTGGGCAATGACAATCAGACGCAGGCAGATAAGCCAAAAGGCAAAAATGACAATGATCGAACCGATGAACCCCAGTTCTTCCCCCACAGCGGAAAAAATGAAGTCAGTATGTTGTTCCGGGATAAAGTCCAGTTGGGTTTGAGTGCCGTTAAAGAGTCCTTCGCCCCAGAGTTCTCCAGCACCGATAGCGATGCGGGATTGAATCAGGTGGTAGCCGCCGCCGAGGGGGTCTTTTTCGGGGTTGAGAAAGAGGATGAGGCGGTCTTTTTGGTAATCCTTCAGCAAGCTCCAAAAGACTTGGCCGAGGAATGCGGCAGCCCAGTTAAGCGCGACGATGATGGGGGTGCTGATTTGTCGCAGGGGGAGGGTAAACCATGCGATCGCACAGACCAAGGCTGTCCAAATGCCGCAGGCGGGCAACGAAATTCCGTATAACACCGCCGCAATCATCGGCGAGACCAACAGGAGCAGCCAAGCCGGTTTCACATTCGCCCAATAGAGCATCCCCAGGGTAATCGCCCCAAACACTAACGCCGTTCCCAAATCTGGCTGCACAAAAATCAAAATCCAGGGCACCATCGTGATCGCCAAGACCCGAAACACAGAATCAAGGGTCGTGGCGGGGCGATCGTGGAGCAGGGCCGCCAGGGTGATAATCAACCCCACTTTGGCGAATTCCGACGGCTGGACATTAAACCCGCCGATGGTCAGCCAACTTTGCGCCCCATTCGCCGTGTGACCTGCCAACATCACCACCACGAGGGTGACATTCATCAGGGCATAGATCGGCCAATGCCATTGGAGTAAAAATTCATACTGAAATTGGGAGATGCCCAGGGCAATCACCAAACCGATTAACCCCACAAGCCAATGTTGCCACCAGTCGGTAATACCTTGGCGCATCTCGATACTGTGGATCATCACCCCCCCGAAGATGGTGAGACCGATCACGAGGGCGAGGAGGAAAAAGTCAAGGTTTTGCCAACCCAGCCACCACTGTCGCCATTGAGATTTTTCGTTATAGGAGGATCGTTGCAACATAGGACGCTATTAGAGTTCAAACGTGGTCACAGTTCAACCGGTTAGGGTTACATCAAGGCCGCAACCGACACTTTGGCGGCGATGCTTTGGGCAATTTTGGTCAGGGCTTGGGCGGAGGCGGATTCGGGATGAGCAACGACAATGGGGATG
>CAZCWE010000123.1:0-412 GCA_964502285.1 uncultured Spirulina sp.
CTCTCCCGCTGGATTGAATGCAGTTTATGCGTGGATTCGGTGGCGATCGCCAAAGCAGCGGCAACCTTGCTGCTCACGGTACGCGGCACGCCCTTTTTGTACTACGGGCAAGAATTGGGGATGGTGGACAACCTCGATATTCCCCCCGATCAACTGCGCGACCAGGCCGTGATGGTCGCCACGGAATTAGGCGAATCCCCCCCGCCCCGCGATGGAGCCCGGACCCCGATGCAATGGGACACCTCACCCCACGCCGGGTTTAGTTTTGGGCAAGACATCACGCCCTGGTTGCCTGTCCATGCCAATTTTGAGACGGTGAATGTGGCCACGGAGTTGGCCGATCCCGATTCCATTTTGAATTTTTATCGGCAGTTGTTGCGTGTGCGCCGCAAAAGTGATGCCCTGCGGCGGG
>CAZCWE010000123.1:422-3325 GCA_964502285.1 uncultured Spirulina sp.
AACCTTAACGCCCTGCGATCACGGTACGAACGCGCTGTTGCAAACCGCGCCACAGCCGAAACCGGCGACGTGATTGAAACCCTCCGCAAGGGCCAGCGCATTACTGTGATTGAAAATGCCATAGCCCCCTCCGAACCCACGAGCCCAAACCGTCAGCTGATTGCGGCGGGGGGCGTGGCGATCGCTCATTCACTATCCCCATGAACATCTCGCCTACGTCCGCGAAAGCGATACCGAAACTGTCCTAGTGCTGATCAACTTTTCCTACGAAAAACCCCTCACCCTCGATGCGTCCCTACCCGCTGAGCAATGGACGGTACTGCTCTCCACCCATCACCCCACCGCCGACACAATGGCCATTCCCGACACCTTACAATCCTTTGAAATCTCGCTGTTTCGTAATGCGCCCCCAGCATAATGTAGACATCACCAGTGACCCACGTACCCGACTATGGACGTTCTCCTTGCTTTGTGTTTAGGCATTACCCTCAGCGCTGCCTGTGGGTTTCGGATCTTTATCCCGCCGCTGGTGATGAGTGTGGCGACGATTTATGGAGATTTCACGCCCGCGCCTCAATTTGCCTGGCTGGGCACAGTCCCCGCTTTGATTACCTTAGCGATCGCCGCCACAGTGGAAATTGCCGCCTACTATATTCCGGCTGTGGATAATGCCCTGGATCTCGTGGAAATCCCGACGGCGATCGCGATCGGGACAGCCCTATCTGCGGCCACCTTGGGGGATGTTGATCCCGTCGTGCAATGGACGATCGCGGCAGTGGCGGGGGGCGGCAGTGCCGGAGCCGTGGAAGGTTTCACCACCGTCACCCGACTGGCTTCGACGACGATGACCGCTGGCCTAGGGAATCCCGTTTTTTCCACTGTGGAATGGATGAGTGCGATCGCCCTCTCTCTCCTCGGTCTCTTCGTGCCGATCCTTGCCGGTTTAGTCGTGATTGTCGTGCTTTGGATCGGAGTTCGACAAGCCCGCCGCCTCTGGCATCGTCGCCGTCGCCAGCAGGCCATCCACGCCGAGCAATCCCCCTAACGCAAAAAAATTCCCTAGAGTGGTTTCAACAGCACTCTAGGGATCGAACGTTTCTTAAGGAGAAAGAGGAAGACTTGTTAACAATGGATTATTTGACATCGAGGAGACCGTGGCGCACACCATAAAATACGCGCTGAGCCAAGGTGCGATCGAGAACATCTAAATGATTACCCTGCTCTTGCATAATCAACTGCATCCGCTGATGATCGTAGCGGGACAGAGTTCGGTTGCTGAGGGCTTGCATGCTTAACTCGCGAATACTAATCATGGTGTTACTAAATCTCCGACCTAAAAAAATGAAGTGTTAAAAACGAGGTTTTATCGTGTTAATCCTATTATCTCTGAATGGGGAAAGATGAGGGGTGATCTTCCATCTTTCCAGCGCGTGATCTTACGAAATAAGAACGGTGATGCATTTCGTGCCCAGCCGTGACGGGGATCACCTGGGTCATGGTGAAAGATCCAGGGGATGAAAACGCGATCGCAAAAACCCCGTACTCCGTCATTCATCCCCCCCCTGCCATGAGTTACTGCCTCAATCCCCTCTGCACCACCCCCCAAAACCCAACCCACGCCAACTTCTGCCAAAGCTGCGGCCAACCCCTGCGTCTCAATCAGCGCTATCGCAGTGTGAAACTCCTCGGCCAAGGCGGCTTTGGGCGCACCTTTCTGGCCCGGGATGAGCACACCCCCACCGCCACGTTTTGCGTTATCAAGCAATTTCACCCCCTGGGCCAACCCCACAGCCCCAAAGCTGCCCAACTCTTTCAACAGGAAGCAGTGCGCCTCGCAGAGCTCGGCCATCATGACCAAATCCCCACCCTTTATGCCCACTTTGAGGAGCAGGGCCAGCAGTACATTGTGCAGCAATATATTGAGGGTCAAAATTTGGCTGAGGAGTTCCAGCAAGCCGGCGTATTTTCCGAAACTCAGGTGCGGGAATTATTGCTGGATCTATTACCAGTCTTGCAATTTGTGCATCAGGGAGGGGTGATTCATCGGGATATTAAGCCGGAAAATATTATTCGGCGGCGCAGCGATCGCCGTCTGATTCTTGTGGATTTTGGGGCGGCGAAATATGCCACGGTGACGGCATTGGCGCAAACGGGCACGATGATCGGCAGCGCGGAATATACCGCGCCAGAACAATTGAAGGGACGAGCGACCCTCAGCAGTGATCTCTATAGTTTGGGGGTGACCTGTCTGGCGTTGTTAACGGGGTTGTCTCCCTTTGATTTGTTTGATGTCCATGAGGATCGCTGGAATTGGCGGGCCTATCTCGATCAGAATCCGGTTAGTGATGGGTTGGGAACGGTGCTCGATCGCATGGTGGCTAATGCCGTCAAAGATCGCTGGGCCAGCAGTGAAGAGATTTTCGCCGCCTTAACGAAGATGGCCGCAACGCCGGGATCACCCACGGGAGATGTCTTTCAACCCTTAATCGACCTCTTGCAAACCGAACAATGGCACGCGGCAGATGTGGAAACGGGGCGGCTCTTGTTGCAGTGGGCCGGGCGCGATCGCAACGGTTGGCTCCGGTTAAAAGATATTGCGCGGCTTGCCTCGGAGGATCTGGCCAGCTTGGATCAGCTTTGGGTGGATCATAGTCACGGTCTGTTTGGGTTTTCCGTGCAGCGGCGCATCTACGAACGGTTAGGGGAAAACAATCTCTATCGCCGCTATAAAACCGTCCGCTGGCAAAAGTTTGGGGATATTGTCGGCTGGCGTGGGGGCGATCGCTGGCTACCCTACACCAAACTGGACTTTCACAGCCACGCCCCCCAAGGCCACCTCCCCCGCTATTGTTTCAACATCACCGGCCGACGCGCCCAAGTGTGGTTTTACGGTTGGCCCCATG
>CAZCWE010000123.1:3335-10174 GCA_964502285.1 uncultured Spirulina sp.
AAAAGACATCTCAAACAAAAAAAATCAACAAATAATAGGAAAAACTGTAGAAATATTAGTTGAAAATATTTCCAAAAAAGGAATCACAATCACAAACTGAGTGCCCTGGCCCGGCTGTGAATTACACCAAATTTCACCCCCATGTTTGTCCACAATAATTTGATGGCTAATGGACAGTCCGAGTCCTGTGCCTTTACCCACCGCTTTGGTTGTAAAAAATGGATCAAAGAGCCGTTTTCTGGTTAATTCTTCAATACCCGGCCCATTGTCTGCGATCGCAATCTTGAGCCATTTTTGATGATTTTTCAATGGTGTACTCGTCGAGATCATCTCTGCTGTCAACTCCTCTTGAGGGCAAACTTGAGTGCAGATGTCAATCCGTAACTCAGGGGGTTGATGCTCTGTAGCCGATGGCGCTTGATAAAACGTATCTAACGCATCAATTGCATTCACCAAAATATTCATGAATACCTGATTGAGCTGCCCCGGATAGCAATACACCAAGGGAAGATTTCCATAGTGTTTATGAATTGTAATAGCAGGGCGATCGGGATAGGCTTTGAGACGGCTTTGTAAAATCATTAACGTGCTGTCAATGCCATCATGAATATTGGCTTCTTTTTGTTCCGCCTCATCAAGTCGCGAAAAGTTCCGCAACGACAGCACAATTTCACGAATTCGCTTTGTCCCTAACTGCATCGAGTCTAGGGCTTCAGTCAGATCTTGCTTCACAAAATCTAATTCTAATTCTTCCTGAAATTCGACCACGTTGGGATGGGGTTGGGGATGATGCTGCTCATAGCATTGAATTAATGCTAATAAATCTTGTACATATCGTGAAACATGGGTTAAGTTGCCAAAAATAAAGTTGACGGGATTATTGATTTCATGGGCGACCCCTGCCACCAACTGCCCTAGACTCGATAGTTTTTCGGTTTGAATAAGCTGACTTTGGGTTTTCTTGAGATGGACTAATGTTTCTTTTAATTGTCCATTAGCTCGTACTAATTCATTGGTTCGCTCTTGAACTTTTTCCTCTAAAGAGTCATAGACATCTTTGAGATGCTTGGCCATTGTATTAAACTCATGGGCCAGCGCTTCAATTTCATCACCCGTGTGAATATCAACAGAGCGATCGAGTTTTCCTGAACCAATTTCTTGAGTTTTACGCTTTAATGTATTAATCGATGTGCTAATGGGTGCGAACGTAAACTTGTATTGCAAAAAGATCATAAACACGGCAAAGATCACACCGCTATAACGCGCGATATTGAGCCAAAATGTCAGATCATCAAAGTATTGATCATTTTTATTTTCTTGGGCAATGAGAGTTTGATTAATCGAATTCAGAGTCTCAATAAATGCATCTCGATTCTCATCAATGATGTATATGGATTGCTCTAATGAGACGAACTGAGCATGATTTTGATGATTTTTATGGACTTTTGCGAGTAACTGCTGATGGTGTTGAAAGAGTGGATCAACCTGATCTGAATCTTGCAACAATGTTGCTAACCGTTCTAGATTCGCCAGGATATTGTCCTGAGCATCAAAGGTCATACTGACCATGGATGCCTGGCTAGAACTTAACAGTACATTATTTTTTAATTGAGATACTTCATCACGGATCTGAATTTCTAGCGTATCGACAACGTCTAAGGCTTCATCCGTAATATCATCCCGTGCTTCAAAACTTTCTTGTAAGGATTTTCCCAAAAAAGTGCTGCCGCCAAAACAAGCAACAATAACCGCAATGACTGAAATTGAAGAGAGCAAAAATTTTGTTTCAATTTTCATAGTGGTTGATCTGGAATATTTTCTTTTTTTGGAAAAATTTTCGATACATTTTTAGAGCAATTATGACCTGTGATGGTGCTGCTGGTTCTGAGCATATCGAGCAATTGTGAAAATGTTGTGAATACCCTGCGTGAAGATTAATTGACCGACAAACCGTGTGAAGCTCTGGTCAGATCCGCCATTTGGCAGTTCAGCACAATCAATGCTCAACTCTGGGGTCGATATATACGGCGGTTTTCGGGGTCATGCTGAATTCAGCGATCAAACCTTAAAATCGCAAAGTCTGTTATGGGTACGGGGACAGGGGATTAGGCCGATGTATCGGTGCTAGGGCGCGGCCAAAGGTAGATCGCGCCGGAAATTAGGGTGAGGAGGACGGCGAGCCAAAAGGTGATTTGGGCAATGATTGGCCAGAGCGCGGGTAAGGGGGCGATCAGGAGGGCGATCGCAATAATTTGCACTACGGTTTTGGCTTTGCCCCAGAGGTTCGCGCCGGAAATTTGGGTTTGGTTGACGCGCCAGCCGGCGATCGCTAATTCTCGCCCCAGGATTAAAAACACCCCCCAGGCCGGAATCAGTCCCATCGCCACTAAACTCAACAGCGGCGCGATCACCAGCAATTTATCCACCAGCGGATCGAGGAACTTGCCTAAATCCGTAACCTGATTGAGACGGCGGGCGAGATAGCCATCTAGCCAATCGGTGCCAGCGGCGAGGAGAAACACCGCGACGGCAAGCCACCGATGGGAGGCGGTGGGGATGTAGAGCCAGTAGAGGATGAACGGCACACCAGCCAAACGGGAGACAGTAATCCAAGTGGGTAAATTCAAGGTCTTTTTGCGGAATGAAGGGGGCGATCGCCTCACAGATGAGCTTGACTATGCTGGATCGCCGCTTGGATAAATTTTTCCACACGGGGGGGCACAACGGTAAATTGCACCTGAATCGTGTGGGTGGGGGCATCGAGGGCGGTCACCTTGGCATAGAGGGGACTAAACGGCGGCGCAAAGGTCAACTGGAGCGAGCAGAGTAACTCAGGGACATATTCTGCGTGGAGTTGGGCGGCATTGGCGCTGATGCGGACAATCTCCGCTTTAAATTCATGGTCGCTAATATCTTTGTCTTCAATCATGGTGCATTGCACCGGAATGGGCGATCGCAACAAGATCAACGGCTCTCGCTGCTGAGGCAGAGCTAAATTGTAGGGCGCACCGATGCCCGTCACGTCATAGATCATCACCGCCGTATCAAAGCCCTTGGGGCAAACTTCGCGCTGTTGGCAGAGGGTTAACCGAGGGGCAACGGCGGTGAGGGTTGACCAAGAAATCAGCACCTGGTTGCCGACGGTGTAGGACTCAATCCGCGAAGCCAGGTTAATATGACTGCCCACCACCGTCCATTTTGCGTGTTTCGCCGAGCCAATATTCCCCACCACCACCGACCCGGTATTAATCCCGATCCCCATTTGGATTGCCGGCAAGTCCACCGCTTGGAGGCGTTGATTGACGCGGGGCATGGCCAGTTGCATCGCGATCGCACAGGCCACCGCCCGCTCCGCATCATCGGGCTTCGATGTCGGTGCGCCAAACAGCACCAAAATCGCATCGCCGATAAATTCATTAATCGTGCCGCCGTAGTGGTTGATCACATCGGTCATTTCCTCAAGGTAAATGTTGAGGAGTGCCACCACCTGCTCCGGGGAATACTGTTCGGAAATGTTAGAAAACCCCCGCAAATCCGACATCAAGATCGACACTTCTTGCCGTTGTCCGCCCAAATTTAAACCGGCGGGTGTTTCGAGCAGCGCGGCAACAATTTCATCACTCACATAGCGACTAAAAATGGAGCGGAGACTGGCAGTGTGATAGGCAAGATAGCCCATGATCCCTAACGCAGCGCCCGTAATTCCCAACAGCGGCGGCACCAACGGCAACCACCACCCTGTCAAAAATGCGCCATAACTCCCTAGGGCTAAGGCAGCGATCGCCCCCAACAGGAAGACAATCGACCGCCGCGAGAGGCGCGTCACCGTCTGGGGATAACGTCCCTGCCAGCTAATTACTGTCGCCAGGGTTGTCCAAGCCGCCAGCCAAAGAAATTCGCCCCATTCGGGCCAACTGCGGAGGGGGGCACGTTCCCCTAGGGCAGCCGCGACGATCTGACTGGCGAGATGGCCGTGAACCATCACCCCTGGGACACTGTCGAGTTTTTGGAGGAGCGTTCTGCTGTAGGGGGTTTGGGTGAGGTCGCGATGGCTGTGGGCGGTGTAGCCGATCAGGACAATGCGATCGCGAAACAGATCCGGCTCCACTCGCCCCTCCAGCACATCCACCACCGACACCAGCGGAAACGGCAGTTGATCCCGCTCGTGGGGATGGTAGCGAATCAGCACCTGATAGCCGCCATTGTCCAGCCGCGTATAGCCGCCGCTGTAGGGCCCCAAAGCCGGGATCACCACCTCTTGAAACTGGATGTAATAGTGGGGGGCTGGCGTTTCTGATTCCGTAATGCCCTGCTCTTGCAAGTACAAACTCGCCAATTTCATCCCCAACCCATCGACAATTTCATCATCATGGGCCGTCACATACAGCAACCCCCGGCGAGCCGTCCCATCCACATCCATCGGCACATCACTAGCCGCCACTTGCCCCAACTCCGCTAAAACCGGGGGCGGCGCGATCGGGGCATCTTCCCCATCCCGCACCGCCTTGCGAATCCCGATCAGGTTGGGGGTGCTGCGATAGACTTTCACCAGTTCGTCATAGCCCGGTTCGAGGGGGAGCGATCGCACAATATCCAAACCAATCGCAGCAGGATCTTGGGCGCGAATTTGGCGGATGAGGCGGGCGAGGGTGGCATCTGTGGGAAAGGGTTGGGCGAGGGTATCGAGATCCGTTTGGGAAATACCCACAATCACCACCCGTTGATCCGGCGGTAACACCGGCTGCCATCGCACAAACTGATCAAACCAAGCCAATTCTAAAAACTGCAAGAGGCCCACCCAGCGCAACCCAAACACCACAAGCGTCACCGTCGGCGCGGCGACAATAATGCCACGCCACGGCCAGAGACGGGCGCGGAGTTTTGACCCGATGGCAGCGGCTGATTTGATCAAAACGGGAGCATCTCCTCGGAGGAAAAACAATGATGGAACAAAGCGGTGTGGTTGAGGGGCGATCGCATCACAAGAACTCCCATGCCAGCGATCGCAAGCGGTTCAACCAGGAATCCACAGCAGGGTTGAATGCTTTCAGATTGAATGATCAAACCTAAAATCTAAATTTCTTTCATCGTTTTTTCAAGCGCGGCGGTTTCAAAATCCAACTTAACACCCCGATGAAAATTCGGTGTCACCGTAATATCATCAATTGTGTAGACATTAATTAAGCCAAACTGTAACGCTTTGACAGTGACATTGCGCTGAATCACATCCACATATTTACGCCAATATCCCGCACTTAAATTCAACTCCACATCAATCCGGTGATAATTCCCCACATTCACAACCCCAAACATCTTCACATCCACCCGTGACTGATCTTGGCGGATTGAATCTTGGAGCGTGAGGGTCGCCACATCAATAATTTCTTCGATGTTTTCAGGACTAGTTAGGTTGTTTTTATACTGCCGCAGTAGTTGTAAGAGGGTGCGATCGTCTTTACTCTCTAAAACCAGTTCTAAATCCACACCCAAGCGTTGCTCATTCACTGCATTTTTTAAATAGGCGATCACCCCCTGACGAAAGGTTTTCGGCACGAGGGGATCTTGATTGCCCATGATTAATTGTTCTTCATTACTGGCTTCTAATAAACCGAAACGGAGCAGGAGTTTATCCAGGCCGAGAATTTGTTTTTGAATCGCGAGGATCAGGGTGGATTTTAAATTGGAGCGAAATTCACCGAGGGGATTTAAAAGCCACCAGGCTTTGCTAATCGGCGATTGTTTGGGTAAATGTTGACCCCGATTCCAAGCCTGGCGAAAGTCTTGATAGCTGAAGGGACGTTTTAAGACCCGCAGCCGCCAGACGGGAATTTGAATCAGCAGTTTTCCGGCACTATAATCCACCGTTAAGCCGCCGTGTTTTTCGATTAAGATTTCGATTTCATAGAGTTGAAAAAGAGTGGTGCGTTGGCCGAGGACACCAATTTGAAAGTCGCGGAGAAAGGCGGCCGCAGCATCAATTTGGCGAATAATCAGGGGACGGATGGGGCGGAGGGTGATCCCTGTGCCGAGTTTGACGAGAATTGTGTAGGTACTTTCGAGGCGGGGGACTTTTTGGGGGGGAATTTGGCGGCGAATGAGGGCTTCGCGAACTTCGATGTCTTGGGTACGGAGGGCGTTGAGGGTGGATTCTCGGCAAAAGTTGTGAAACTCGTCGAGAATTTCGGTGAGGGCGGGGTTGGTGGTCATGATAATTCTGATTTACGAGGGGCGATCGCAACGTCACAACGCGACAACGCATCTCCTCAGTGTGGCATATCCCTCCTCTGCCGTTCTTACTCTTTGGAACACAAAAAAAAGAGGTGCGATCGCACCTCTTCGAGAGACTAGATGATGGGAGTTAACGGGAATACAGAGTAACGGGTCAGCCTAGGAGTTGATCGCGGCGCTGGCGTAGGCATCCATTTCGTAGGCGGGGCGGCGATCGCTGAAGTCAGTGGCTTGACCGGTCACGGAGCGGGCCACTTGTTCAAACCCGTCGGAATTCCAGTTCCGTTCGTGGATGGGCTTGGATTGTTCGCCCCGGAAATACACTTGAGTACCGATGAGCGCGGCGGTAGCCCAACCGACGATGAGGAGAGAGAACAGGATTGCGAGATAGCTCATAGGAACCTCCGAATTGCTTTTGTTTAGGTTTGTAACGCCTTATGTATACAAATGTAACGAAGTTTTGCGAAAATTGCAAATAAATGATAAGTGATAGTGATCACAGCAAATCCGGATGCGGATCGCCCTCATCTTCGACTCCGCTCAGGGCATCGCTTCTCCCACGGGAGAAGGGAGAAAGAGCCCTCTCCCACGGGCTACTGCTTATACATAAC
>CAZCWE010000124.1:0-1166 GCA_964502285.1 uncultured Spirulina sp.
GCTTGCCCTGGGCTATGTCGAAGGGGCGAGGCTTAAAACCCATTAGTTTTGGTCAGTTGAGCGATCGCGCAAACCCTTGCCGATATGCTCAGTAATCCCACCCAAAACACCACATTTGGTCTAATCACCAACGGCACAGAATTTTTATTTCTCAAAACCCAAATAAAACCCGACCCGTACTATGCCACATCCAGACTTTTTTCTCTAATTAACCCAAATAACGAACTCTATCAAGTCCTGTCTATTTTGAAATATTTGGCGCAACAGGTAGTGACACTTTAAATCGTGAAGATAGAAAAAAGACCCGTTTAGTCTCGATGGAATTGCGTGTTAGAATCAGAGAATTCTTGCTTTATTAAAAAAAAATAAATAATACTTAGAATGATGCAACATCATAGTTTGATGCCCATCAGTTGCTTGGGTCTAGGCAGCGCGATCGCTCTCCTCACCGTCGCTCCAACCCTTGCCCAACTCACCCCAGACCAAACCCTCGGCGCTGAATCCTCTCGCGTCACGCCTCAAGCTCACCACGACCTAATTGAAGGCGGAGCGATGCGGGGTCAGAGTCTATTCCATAGTTTTCAAGACTTTAATGTAGGCGGTAATCAAGCCGTCTATTTTGCGAATCCTGCGGCAATTAGCACGATTTTCACACGAGTTACTGGGAACAACTTTTCTAACATCCTCGGCACGTTGGGGGTCTTGGGAAATGCCGATCTCTTCCTCCTCAACCCCAACGGAATTTATTTCGGCCCCAACGCTCGCCTCGATCTAAACGGGGCATTTCATGCCAGCACCGCCGATCAATTCATCTTCAATACTGGGGAAACGTTTAACGCCACTAATCCTAACGCTGCCCCACTGTTAACGGTCAACGTCACCCCAGGAGCGCAGTGGAACGGCCACACCATGGCGGACATCATCAATGAAGGCGAGTTAATCTCCACCCAGGGCGATCTGTCCCTCAGTGGGGGACAGGTGATCAGTACGGGGCTGCTGGCGGCTCCGGAAGGGACGGTGACGGTGCAGGCGGTGGCCGGGGATGGCGTGGTGGGAGGTGCGATCGCTCAAACTGCCACGATCACCGCCACGGATAATATTTTCCTGCCCAACGGAAGCGAGGATGATCAGCCAAGACGGTGATATTTCCCTTAATAGTGATAGCG
>CAZCWE010000124.1:1266-10169 GCA_964502285.1 uncultured Spirulina sp.
ACGGAAGCGAGGATGATCAGCCAAGACGGTGATATTTCCCTTAATAGTGATAGCGACCTGACCCTGAACACCGTTGCAATGGAAAGTACAGCGGGTGATATTTCTCTCAACAGTGATGGTGATTTGACGCTGAACACTGTTGAGATGGAAAGTACAGCGGGTGATATCACGTTGGATGGGAGTGCGATCGCTGCTACTGAAGCTCAAATGACAACCCAAGATGGTGATATTTCCCTCAACAGTAGTAATGAGCTAACCTTAGCGACTGTCGCGATCCAAAGCCAGGATGGTGATATTTCCCTGACCGGCACAGAGATTTCTACCAACCGCACCATCATTCGTAGTCGAGGAGATGGTGAGCTTGCGTTAACCAGTCGTGACGCGACATCCATACGGAACAGCTCTGCGGTAGAGAGTCGAGGGGGAAATGTTTCTGTTCAAAGCGGTGGCAGTATACAGGTTGCAACCGGTTCTCAGGTGGGCTCCTCGGTGCAGAACACAGTAGCTACCGGAACCGTAACAGTCCAAGGAGACACGATCCTCATTGAAGATGACGCTAGCAACATCGGTACGATCTCCAGGGGAACCGGTAATGCCGCACCCGTAGAGGTGATCGCGAATCGGTTGATCATGAGAACAGGCGGGGCAATCGGCTCTATTAATCGTGGAACCAGTCAGGGGGGCGAGGTAACGGTCAATGTGGATCAGTTGTTCATGACTGATTTCTATACCCAGATTGGGACACGCGCCGAAGAATCAGGGGCTGGCGGGGATGTGGTTGTTAATGCTCGTACCGTCGAGATTTTGCGGATGGCGGCGCTGGGGAGTACGACTCGGCAGGGCAGTGCTGGCGCAGGGGGGGCAACTACACTCAACGCGACCGAATCAATCCTCATTGATGGGGGCGAGCCCGGCGATTACACACCCAATGTTCAAAATATGTCTGCAATCATACGAGATGTGGAAACAGGCTTGGCGGCCTACACCTGGGGGTCGGGTCAAGCGGGTCGGATTGAGGTGAACACGCCCCGCCTAGATATTCGTAATAGTGCGGGGATGACGGTTTCGACCTTGGCGGAGGGGAATGCGGGGACGTTGGAAATTAATGCGGATACGGTGCAGCTCCAAGGGAAGGGCGGATTGGCGAGTTTTTCCACGGGCAGCGGTGATGCTGGGCTGATTCGTGTGAATGCTCGTGCTGTGGCACTGACGGGAGGATCGGTGATCAGTGGTGATTCTCTGGTGACCGGGCAGGGTGGGGATCTGGTTGTGAATGCGGATACAGTGGCGGTGCAAGGGGGATCGCGGATTGGGGTGACGACGTTCGGGGCTGGGCAGGGGGGCACGATCGCAATTACGACCCGAACGATCGATGTGAGCGGTCAGACGCGCGATCGCACCCTCCCTAGTGCGATCACAGCCTCCACCTCCGGGACTGGCAATGCCGGACAGGTGACGGTGAAGGGCGATCAGATCATGATTACCAACGGTGCGGAGGTGAGTTCAAGTACCTCAGGGGCGGGTAATGCTGGGCAAATTTTCCTCCAGGGGACTGAGGCGATTGAGGTGAATAACAGTGCGATCGCCGCATCAGTGGGAGCCACGGCTACGGGCAACGGCGGCAATATTATCCTGGCAGCTCCGAATATTAACCTGGCCAATGGGGCGCGGGTGACGAGTAGTTCCCTGGGGCAAGGGGTGGCGGGAAATATCAGCACGCGGGGCGATCGCCTCCGGTTGAGCGATCGCGCCAGCATCCAAGCCGAAACCCGCCAAGGGGACGGCGGCAATATTGCCCTCACAGCCAGCGATTGGGTGATTCTCCGCCATAATTCCAACATTTCCACCACGGCGGGCACGGCGGCATCCGGGGGCAACGGCGGCAATATTGCGATTAAGACGGGGTTTTTGCTGGGCGTGCCGATTGAAAATAGTGACATCACCGCCAACGCCTTCACCGGCAACGGGGGACGGATTGACATTGAGGCGACGCAGATTTACGGGTTCAGCACCCTGGGCTATCTGACCCGGTTTAGTGATATCACCGCTAGTTCTGAGTTTGGCGCGGCGGGGATTATTGCCCTGGATACGAATTTTGATGCGGCCCAAGGGGTGAATGAACTGCCGACGGATCTGAGCGATCGCACCGACCAAATCTTTGATTCTTGCTCTGCGGTGGGCAGTAATCGCTTCACGGTCACAGGGCGGGGCGGCGTTGGGGAATTTCTCCAACCGACGCTGAACCATTCGGAAGATTGGCAGGATACGCGCACAATGCTCCCCAGTCGCTCTACTCAACCCCTCACCCTCGATCAATCCAAAACCGTTCCCGTTCCCCTGTCACTGGCCTTCTTGAGGGCCTGTCATTCCCTAGATTGACATCCTCACCGGGCTAAAGCCACAGTGATTCCTAAGATTCACATCTTAGGTTTCTGCTTCATAGCAACAGCCTCCACCCGCAAGGAGTTTATGGTCTTACGTTCGCTCCACAGACTATCCCCGCTAGCCCAGCGGTTCTAATGTATCGATACTCACAAGGAAATATCTATCCATTTTGGTGATTCAAGGGATGTTTACCATTGCCCCCTCATCTTTTCCCGGTCTACCGATTTTGCTGCGCCGCCAGTACAACTGGACTTCGCTCGTGTAGGCTGTCTGATCCATCGTCTCGGGTGGGTCGTTGACCGAGGGTTATACTAACATCAAGCCGTCCTAGAAGGACGAGGTTTCTACCCAAATTTTCGATGAAGCCGGTGAGCCCCTCGACAACATCTTGACTCCCCCCGATTGGGCGATCGAAATTCTGTCGCCAGGGCAGAGTCCGAATCGGGTGACGGGGAATCTTTTGTATTGCTTGCAGCATGGATGCAAGTTGGGCTGGCTTGTTGATCCTGGCGATCGCTCCATTCTTACCTTTCAACCCCAGCAACAGCCTGAGTTATTGCGGGATGATGACCCATTAACAATGCTGGACGGGATTAATCTGGACTTAACGGCTGCTCAAGTTTTTGACTGGTTAACCCTGAAAACCAAGTCGTTATAGCGATCTGACAGATTCAACTCACAGCGCATCCGGATCAACCCCCAACTCTCGCAACTTCGCCCGCAAAACCGCCTGTTTCTCCTCAGCCTGCTCCGCCCGCTCATACTCCCGCTCCCTCGGTAACAGCACCAACTGCTCATTGGGAAATCTGCAAGACCTGGTATTTAGGTTTCAGATTGCGATCGCCCCGCTCGAAAAACTTGCTCCGCCGTCAACTTCAACTCCGGAAACACCGCTGATTCAACCCGCGCCTCACCCTGAAACAACGCCACCTGATATTCCCCCTGCACCAACGAGCAAACCGTTAACGTCGGTACTTTCGGTGAGCCAATGTATCGCTGCGCTCCCAATGCTTTGTAATCCACCAGCCAATACTCCGGAATGCCCATCGCCTCATAGTCGCCTAACTTGAGCGTGTAATCATCCCGCCAATTGGTGCTGACCACCTCCACCACCAGCCGAATGCTCGGCCCCGCCAACACCGTTGAAGCCCGCTCCCATAAGGGTTCTGTTTCCAAAGCTGCCCAGTCCAACACCGTGATGTCTGGGACATAGCCCGCCGCTGGTCGATCCGGCTTCACAACGCAAGTGGTGGGGATGACCCAATCGTGTTGCTGCTGCTGAATTTGGAGACCAAACTGCAACGAGAGAAACCCCGCAATCAATTCATGTTGACCCCGTGGACGCACTGGAACAACCTCCCCTTCAATGAGTTCGTAGCGATCGCCTCCCTCCGGGTAGGTCGCGATAAACTCATCAAATGTCAGAGCTTGCGTTAAGGCTCGCACCATGATCACTCGCCAGAAATAATACGTCTTGATTGTACTGAAAACACCAGAACAACAGAAAGCCGCGCAAGATCAGGCATGATAACGTTGTCCGCCCCGACTGCTGAAAGCGATCGCACCCTACTTGATCACAACGCATCCGGATCAACCCCCAACTCTCGCAACTTCGCCCGCAACACCGCCTGCTTCTCCTCAGCCTCCTCTGCTCGGACACGTTCTTCCTCTGCTCGGACACGTTCCTGCTCTGCTCGGACACGTTCTTCCTCTGCTCGGATGCGCTCCTGTTCTACCTGAGCTTCAGCCTGCTCCGCCCGTTCATACTCCCGCTCCCTCGGTAACAGCACCAACTGCTCATTGGGGAAATAGAACCGCAACCAATCCGCCTGCTCCTGCAAAATCAACCCGTGCCATGTGCCCAACCACAGCCCCAACGCCTCACACCAGAGCCAACCTTTTTCATTGGCTTGCAACGCCACAAACCGATTCCCCCGCAACTCCCAACCCTGCAACGAATTTGGATCAGCGGGATTGTAGACAAAATATTGCTTGGTGTTAAAAATTCGTTCGTAAATGTCTTTTTTCTCGGTGAGATCAACCGTTGCGGTCGAGGGTGACATCAACTCAACAATGACATCGGGATACTTCCCCCCTTCCTCCCAAACAACCCAACCCTGGCGTTCCGTTTCGCCATCCACATCTAACGCCACAAAGAAATCTGGGCCCCGAAAATCTCGGTTTTTGATCTGTTGGATGCTGTAGTAGACAAACATATTGCCCCCAGCATAGAAATCCTGACGGGGAGCAAGGGCAGCATAAACGCTGTCGATGAGCAGATTCATCGCGAGGCGATGGCGATTACTTTCCAAGGGGACTCCATCATCAAAGACGAGATCAGTGGGCGGCAATGGAGGAACCCAGACTTCCGGCTCATTGGTTGTAGTGGTGGATGAGGGGGGTGGTGTCATGGGGACGCATTCCGGTGACTCTATGTTTGATTGTAGCGGCCCGATGAGGCGCGATCGCTCCTGTCCCTCTTTTGTCACTTTCGGGAGAGGGATAAGACCTGTTCAGTAATCATGATGAACAAAATCGAAGCCCCTTGCCCACAGGGAAAAGAGTTTGGGATGAGTGATGAGTCCAATGTCATGATGCGATCGCCCCCCGCTTGAAAGTGTCTCCTTTGCCCCATGTTTTAATCCCCCTCTTTTATGACACAGTGGACAGTTCAGAGTGTTGAGCCTGCATAAGATTTAACCTAAAATTTAAAATCAAGAATGTCACTGATCAATTAATATTTATAATATTTATTAATATTAATTTCAAAGCATCTACATCGCTGCAAGACTCATGCAAAAAACATTCCGATCATGGACTGCATGCTTGGTACTGAATATCCCAATTCTGTTGGGAATACAGGTTCCGGTCAACGCTCAATCGATCACCGCAAGCCCCGACAACACAGGCACAGCCATCGTTCAAGAAGGACAAATCTACCACATTCAAGGCGGACAACAGGCCGGGGGGAATCTGTTCCATTCCTTCCAAACTCTGGGCTTGAACAGTGGCGAAATTGCCAATTTTCTCAGCAATCCCAACATCATCAATATTTTGGGGCGAGTCACGGGGGGCGATCCCTCGATCATTAACGGCTTGATTCAAATCACCGGGGCGAATTCAAATCTGTATTTGATGAATCCGGCGGGGTTTGTGTTTGGTGCAGGGGCGCGGTTGAATGTGGGGGGGGATTTTTTTGCGACGACGGCGGATCGCATTGGCTTTGCGGGGGGCGATTTTAGTGCGTTTGAACCGAATGATTATGCCTCGCTTGTGGGTGCGCCGAATCAATTTGTGTTTTTGCGGGAAAATCCCAGCGCGATCGCTAATTTAGGGGTATTGAGTACCCGGAATAATCTGCATTTATCGGGCGGGACGGTGCTGAATCAGGGGCGCATTGCTTCGGCGGCGGGCACGGTGACGGTGACGGCCATTCCGGGGACGCGGTTGGTGAATCTATCGCAGCCGGGCTTGTTGCTCAGTTTGGAGATTCCCAGTGCGGCGATCGCATCCACCCAGACCCTCAACCCGCTCACCTTGCCGGAACTCTTAACCGGAACCCTCGCCAATGAGAGCATCATTCGCGGCGATACGGTCGATCTCTACGGGAATGCTGTCACCACCACGAGCCCGGATCTGATCCGGGGTGAAACGCGGGTGGTTCGTTGGCGTGAAACGGGGGAAAATCCGACTCAAGCGGTGTTTATTGATGGCCAGGTGGCTGATCCGGACATCCTTTTATTCGGTGGCGCACCGGGAACGGTGACCCAACTCATTGATGCGACGGAAAATGGGGTGACGGCAGTGGGGGATCAGTTGGGGGCGATCGCATCATCCGTGGGTGAGTTGGAATCGGTGGCGATCGTGGCGGAAGGGAATCTGGGGAGCCTGTGGCTGGGCAATCAATGGTTAACAGCGGATAATTTCAGCAATTATCACGCCGATGTCGCCACTTGGGGCGATGCCATCCAAGCGAATGGGGTTCTTGCGCTCTATGGCAGTTGGGCGGCGTTGGGTGCGACGGGGGCGAATTGGCTCAATCAATGGGCGATCGCGACGGGGGCAGATGTGGCCGCGTCGGTGGATGTGACGGGACACTCGACGTTAAACGGGAACTGGAACCTCGAAGCCTACACCGGAATCCGTGAGGCGGCTCAACCCTTCACAGCGGCCACCCTCACGGCTTGGGACAACACCTTAGCCGCGTTAACGGTCACGGATACGGCGGATACGGTGGCCAATGATGGAGAATTGACGCTCCGGGAGGCGATCGCAGTGGCGAATAGTAATGGCGCGATCGCCGGTCAACTGGGAACGCCGGGATCAGACACGATCCGGTTTGACACCACCGGCCGGTTTGCCACCCCCCAAACCATTACCCTGGGGTCGGATCTACCCACGATTACGGAAGATTTGGTGATCACCGGATCGGGTGAAGATCAATTAACCATCGATGGGGATGGCGTGGTGAACAAGATTTTTAATGCCGAGACTGAGAATTTTACGGTGGAACAGTTAACCCTGCAAAACGCTGCTTGGACAGGTATTTTTCACCGCAGTATTGCGGGCGAGTTAGCGGTCAATCATGTCACCCTGAGGGATCTGGGTTGGCGGGGGATTGAACGGAGGGCAACGCCTGACTTTGGGGCGGCGAATTATTGGGATCTCCAGTACAATCCGAGTCCTTTCTCGCAAGTCACCTTAAATCACGTCAACTTGCAGAGTATGTTGGGTGCGATTTACAGTGAAGCGGCAACCTTAGAAATTCACCACTCCAGGGTTACGGACATCGGTACGCTTGGCGCGATCGATCATGCTCCCTTGTATGGTGCTAACTACACCCGGATTCCCTCTTGGATTCCCTCTAGTGTGGTGCTTCGGCCGAAACCAATCGATACGGTGGCACGGTTGCACATTACGGACTCAGTGATCGCGCATAATTACAATGGTTCACGGAGGGTTGTGGGTTCTACTCGCGGGGATGTGATCATTGAACGCACCGAGATTACCGATAACGAATTCTTCTTTACGGGGTCAGCGTTGAACATTCGCCATGACGATCGCAACCATGATCGCGCCAATGTCACCCTTACTGATTCCCTCATCGCCCGCAATTCCGGCTCACTTTACGGGAGCGGGATGACGGTTTGGGATGACTCGGTGAATGTCACCCTCGAACGGACACCATTTGTCGGCAACGAAAGGGCAATATTTACGATCAGCAGGACGGGGCAAATAATCGCTGAAGGTGTCGATGATATTGACTTTGCTAATGGTGGTATTTCCTTCGCGATCCCGGATTCTGTGGGGGATGTCAATCTTGATATGAGGGGCGGAACCAATGACTTCAGGATCAATAGTCGCGGAGCGATTAACCTCAGTCGTTCCTTAGTCGTGGGTGGCGATTTAACACTCATTGCCAATGGGGACATCAATACCCGCAACTTAATCACCACCGGATTAGGAGGCGATGGGGGCGATGTGACGCTCATCAGTCAGCAGGGCAGCATTAACGCCCTGTCGGGTGGGGCGATGGGCGTGATTGATGCCCGGTCTTTGCTGGGGGATGGCGGCCAGGTGACGTTACGCGCCGCTGGGGAGATTGTCACAGGGGCGATTAATACGGAATCCTCCACGGGAGCCGGGGGACGAGTCACGATCGAGAGTGATGATTATGTGCGCATTGATGGGTTGGTGGACAGTTCGTTTGTGAATATTCCGGCGAGTATTTCCACGGCGGGGGCAACGCGGGGCGGCAAGATCGAGATCCGCCACGGGGGAGCGGGCATCACGCCTTTCATCGTGGGCGATGCGGGTTTGAATGGCACGAGCGGCGCGATCGCCACAGGCAGTAGCTCCACGATCACAACCACCCAACCACTGCCGTGGGAATACAATCAATCGGGCATGGAGATCACCCCTGGCGTGAGCAAACCCCTGAACACCAACGCTTCGAGTTTCATTGCCGGAACCCAGCCCTTGCGTCCCCTGAACGTCTTGAACTTTTTGGAGTCATTGGCTCGTCAAATAGGTGCAACCCTGGGGTATTTAAGACCTCCGATTCATCATAGTCCAGAGTTTAGGATTGAAGATGCCACCAGCTTCAGGTTCATTTCACCTGTTGAAGTAAGCCTTGTGGAAAACGTGAGCTTCTCTGAATTACAGCAGCGTTTGGAGCAGTTGCAGCGTTTGGAGCAGTTATTGAGTGCGTTAGATCAGTCCTTCACCGATAGTTTTGAGGATGCGCTTGGAGACATTGCCACGGAAGAAAACACCAGCGACAACGAGAACGACGACGAAAACACGGACACCATCGCCAATATTCGAGAAACCTTCCGACGCATCACCGAACAGACCGGCGTTGTTCCGGCCCTCGTTTATGCCATCAGTCAGGCGGACTACCTCGAATTAATCGTCGTCACCCCCGACAATCAACTGCATCGCGTCGTCGTTCCCGAAGCCGATCGCACCACCCTACGCAGTGCGATCGCTCAATTTCGCCGCGCCATCACCGCCAA
>CAZCWE010000125.1:0-10138 GCA_964502285.1 uncultured Spirulina sp.
CGATCAAAACCTGGGATCTCCGCACCGGGCGCGAAACTGGAACGATCACCGGCCATGAAGCCTCTGTTCTCTCCATCGCCATCAGCCCCGACGGGGAGCAGATCATCAGCAGCAGCACCGACAACACGATCCGGATTTGGGATCTCCACAATGGCACAGAAATCCAAGCGATCAGCGGCGATGCCCATCATAAAATCTACGTGGTCGCCCTCAGTCCCGACGGCAGCGTGATCATCAGTGCCAGCGCCGACCAAACCGCCAAACCCGAATTTGAAACGAGCCTGTCCGGGCTGCTGAGTTACCTCCCTTCCAAAAGCACCTCACCGCTGCTATCCCTGATTAACTTCGTGCGGCGCAGTCGAGAAATTAAGCTCTGGGATCTGCCCACCGGGAAAGTGAAAGGCAGTCTAGTCGGCTATTCCAAAGGGGTGACGGATCTGGCGATCACCCCCCAGGGGGATAAGGTGGTCAGCGGTAGCCGGGATCACACGATTAAAATTTGGGATCTGGAAACGCGCAAAACCTTAAATACACTCTGGGGTCATACCGATGAAATTCGCTCGGTGGTGGTGAGTAAAAATGGTCAATATGTGGTGAGTGGGAGTCGCGATCGCACGATCAAAATCTGGGATCTGCGCACCGGCCACGTCCTCCGCACCCTGCGCGGCCACACCCAATCTGTCACCTCTATCGCCATCAGCCCCGACAGCAAAACGATCATCAGCGGCAGCCGCGACACCACCCTCCGGATCTGGGACTTTGAAAGCGGCGAACACCTCAACACCCTGATGGGTCACACCGACCTGATCCGCTCTGTGGCCGTCAGTCCCGACGGGCGTACCCTCGTCAGCGGCAGCCGCGACAACACGATTCGCGTTTGGGCTGTGAAGGGATGAACGCCCCCCTCCGGATTGGCGTGATTGGCGGGGGAGCTGCCGGATTTTTCGGGGCGATTACCGCCGCTCTCGAAAATCCCCGCGCCCAGGTGACGATCTTCGAGGCTGCCCCGGAACCCTTAGGGAAAGTCCGCATTTCCGGCGGCGGGCGTTGCAATGTGACCCACCATTGTTTCGATCCGGCGCAGTTGGTGCAGCAGTATCCACGGGGCGGGCGGGCGTTGCGGGGGGCGTTTTCGCGGTTTCAGCCGGAGGATACGGTGGCCTGGTTTGCGGCCGGATGTTCCCGATTACCGATGATTCAGCGACGATCGCAAACTGTCTGATCCATACTGCACGAGCAGCGGGGGTACAGGTGCGGTTAAAAACCGCCGTGCGCGGCATTACCCAAGGCGATCGCTGGCAAATTCACTTAAATAACGAACGATGGGAGTGCGATCGCATCCTCCTCGCCACGGGAAGCAACCGCCTCGCCTACCGCTGGATCGAAGCCCTCGGCCATACCCTGATCCCCCCCGTTCCCTCCCTCTTCACCTTCAAACTCAATGATCCTCGTCTCCGGGATCTCGCTGGGGTCAGTGTTGATCCTGCGATCGTCACCCTCGGCCAAGGTAAAACGAAACTTCAGCAAACCGGCCCCCTCCTGATCACCCATTGGGGTCTCAGCGGCCCGGCGGTGCTGAAACTCTCCGCCTGGGGAGCGCGACACCTGCATGACCAACGCTACCAAGCCCCCTTACAAATCAACTGGTGTCCCGGCGAAACCCCCGAAACCCTGCGCCACATCCTCCAAACCACCAAACAAACCACCCCCAAACGCAAAGTCAGCACCGCCGCCCCTGTCCCCCTCCCCAAACGCCTCTGGCAGCGATTCACTACTCTTACCCTCACCAACCCCGACCAACTCTGGGCCCACCTCTCTAAAGCCGACCTCCTCACCCTCGCCCGCGAACTCACCCAGGGCCAATATCAAATCACGGGGAAAGGGGTATTTAAAGAGGAATTCGTCACCTGTGGCGGCGTGAGTTTAAAGGAAGTGGACTTTAAAACCCTGGCCAGCCGTCGCTGTCCGGGCCTCCATTTCGCGGGGGAAGTGTTGGATGTGGACGGGGTAACGGGGGGCTTTAATTTTCAAAATGCCTGGACAACGGGCTGGCTGGCCGGACGTGCGATCGCACTCCCTCCAGCATAGAATCCTACACGTTTGCGGCTGCTCCGCTGGGCTCGCTGGATGATTGAGTTGGACTTGGCGAATGGGGGCAGCTTGCCTTAATTACCTGGGCTAGGTGAGGCTGAGGATGGAGTAGGGTTTGCTGCCGATGGTAGCCCATCACTTGCATCACTCGGTGTGATCACATCACTGAGATCCGCTTGGGACTGGTTAATTTTCGCATCTAAGGTTTGAATATCTTGTTTGAGTTCGTCCAGG
Organism: uncultured Spirulina sp.; assembly: GCA_964502285.1. Taxonomy (GTDB): domain Bacteria; phylum Cyanobacteriota; class Cyanobacteriia; order Cyanobacteriales; family Spirulinaceae; genus Spirulina. Next base: position 2,326 of record CAZCWE010000125.1, read on the forward strand.
ATGTCTTGGGAGATGGTGATCATCTGCTGTCCGTCTGGGGACGTTTGATTAGTTTCGATATTGGTCAGGGTTTGGTTGACTTTCTCCACAGATGAGCCTGCATCTTGCAAGCTTTTGGAGGCTTGCTGGCTATTGGTTTGGACTTGTTGTTTTTCAGCTTCGACCGTTTGGCTGCGGATTGAGGTTTGAATGACGGAGGGGAAGGAGAGGCCAAACACAATGGACAGAGCGATCGCTTTTTTGCGGTTGCGGGTTTCTTCCATGGCGAGGGCAGTGCCGATGATGGCACTCACAGCCCCCAGCAGCAGACTAATCCCGATGAATCCTAAGGTGACACCGTACTCCGTCCTCGGTGTTTGCGCCGTGGGGGAGGTGGTGGCTTGGGTTGTCGTGATCTTTTTGCCCCGGATGAAGGCGGCGAGTAGTTCTTGGGAAACGCCGCCCACCGCGCCCCAAATCGCCGTTTCAAGGATTTCCGGGTACACGGTCTCAGCTTTTCCGGGTTTTTCGGGGATTTTCGGGGAATGGGGCGGAGTTAGGGTCATTGGAGCTATCGCTGTTGGCGTTGGCTGAATTATACGAAACAATTTGGCAATGATTCGCTGTTCACTGAGCAGGACGATCGCAAATCCCATTCCACTCCACAATTCGACGCTGGGAGAGAATCGCCGAATTTAATCCTCTAGGGCCATAAAACAGGACAAAAAACAACCCCTGATCCGGGCAATCTGCGATCGCTGACCGATATATATATTTATCTATTACTGATCACAGCGATCGCAAAAAAGTGCGATCGCACCTCTAGGGATCTGCTCAACTAGCCGCTATTTCAGCGAATTGGGTATCCTTGAGGGGTTATTGTCTGAATTAGAATCTGCGATCGCGTTGCGCCATGCCCTACACCGTTGCTGAAATTCAAACCTTCCTAGGACAACGCACCCCCTTTCGACACCTGCCCCCAGACGTACAGACGGCCCTGATGGGACAGATCCGCCCCCTCCGCTACCGTATGGGGCAAACCCTCCTAATGCGGGACAAAATCCCCCATCACATTGTCATTCTCTACGACGGCCAGGTGCGGCTGATTGGCTATGATGCCACCACCAAACTCCCCCTCACCCTCCAACGCCTCGAAGCCGGGGATATGGTGGGCTGGGTGAGCCTGCTGCGGGGGATTCCCTGCGAAACCGCGATCGCATCCACCGAAACCGTTGCCCTCACCCTCGCCACGGAACCCTTTTTCGCCCTCCTCAATCAATACCCCGACTTCGCCCAGCAGTTCTATCAAGAGACTGCGATCGCCGAAATCTTCGATCTCCTCTGTCGCCGCCCCATCCCCAACCTCACCGACAGCAACGCCCTCAAAACCCTCGTCCTCCAAGCCACCCAAAACGCCCAAATCTGTAGCCTTCCCCCCGGCCGTCACCTTCTTGATGCCGAACCCGCCCACGTCCTCCAATACCCCAACCTCCTCTGGTTCGTCAGCGGCGGCGGCCAAGTCACCCACTTTAAACCCGGCTATCCCCTTCGTCTTCCCCCCCAACAGCGCAGCCTCGAAGTCGTCGGCAACTACCCCGCCCGTCTGATTGGCATCCAAGAGGCTGATCTTGTTCTTGATACTGTCGTCCCTCCCACCGCCACGCCCAAACCCGCCGACCCCGACACGATCACCCTCCCCGACACCCCCGCCCCCATCCCCTACGCCGAAGACCCCTCCCCACAATCTTCCGCCCCAGAACCGCCCCCCACGGCTGCCCCGCCGCCCCCAGCCTCGCCCCGCCAAGCGTACCCCCACGTCAAAGGGGGGTCGCAACTTGATGCGGCGGTGGCCTGTTTTCAAATGTTGAGCCAACATTTTCGGATGCCCTTTCGGCGGGAAGTGATTCAGCGAGTCCTCGCCGATCAAATCCAGCGGCAGGGGAATTTATCCCTGTATAACTGCGGGTCGGTGGCGGAATTAATGGGCTTAAATGCCCAGTTGGTCAATATTCCCGCTAGTTCCCTGACGCGCCTCGAAGGGCCCGCCCTCGTGCAGTGGCAAGACCGGCTCGCGGTGTTGTATGAAATCAGCGATCGCCTCATCGTCATCGGTGCGCCGGAAATCGGCATACTCCGCCGCAAACCGAAAGACTTCCTCGAAGCCTGGGATCAAGTGGGTCAAGTGCTACTGATTCGCCCCTCGAAATACACCCCCCAAGAACGCTTTGGCCTCAGTTGGTTTTTGCCCGTTCTCTGGAAATATAAAGGGGTTTTACTCGAAGTTTTTGTGGCATCGTTTTTTGTGCAACTGTTTGCCCTTGCCAATCCCTTAATCATTCAGGTGATTATCGATAAGGTGATTGTCCAAAATAGTTCCGAAACGCTGCAAGTGTTAGGGATTTTTCTCCTTGGTGTGGCGATTTTTGAATTCATTCTCAGTACAGTGCGGACGTATCTCTTTGTGGATACAACAAACCGCATTGATATGTCCTTAGGATCGGAAATTATTGACCACCTGCTGCGATTGCCGCTGCGCTATTTCGATCGCCGTCCGGTGGGGGAATTATCGAGCCGCGTCAATGAGTTAGAGAATATTCGCTCATTTTTAACGGGGACGGCGTTAACCGTGGTGCTTGACGCGATCTTTTCGGTGATTTACGTGGCGGTGATGTTTTTCTACAGTTGGAAGCTGTCACTGATGGCGCTGTCCATTCTGCCGGTGTTTGTGATTTCAACGTTGATTTTTTCCCCGTTGATCCGTCGCCAACTGCGCCACAAAGCCGAACGCAACGCCCAAACCCAATCCCATCTGGTGGAAGTGGTGTCGGGGATTCAAACCGTGAAGGCCCAGAATATTGAACTGCGATCGCGCTGGCGGTGGCAAGAATATTACGCCCGCTATGTGTCCGCCGGATTCAAAACCGTGCAAACCTCCACCCTGGCGAATTCCGCTAGTACCTTTTTAAACAAAGTTTCTGGTCTCCTAGTGTTGTGGGGTGGAGCCTATTTAGTATTAGAAGGGGATCTGAGTTTAGGGCAACTGATCGCCTTTCGGATCATCGCCAGTTATGTCACCAGTCCCCTGCTCCGGATGGCGCAACTGTGGCAAAATTTCCAGGAAATGGGCTTGTCCTTAGAACGCTTAGGCGACATCCTCGACAATCCCCAAGAAGGGGAAGCGGATCGCGGTAATATTCCCATGCCGGAAGTGAATGGGGCGGTGAAATATGAGAATGTTTCCTTCCGATTTAAAAAGCAAGGCCCGCTGCAATTGGTGAATGTCAATCTTGAGATTCCGGCGGGGAATTTTGTGGGAATTGTCGGCAAAAGTGGGGCAGGGAAAAGTACGTTAACGAAGCTATTAGTGCGGCTCTATGACCTCGAAGGGGGGCGCATTTTACTCGATGGCTATGATGTGGCCAAGGTGGAATTGTATTCCCTGCGGCGGCAAATTGGGGTAGTCCCCCAAGATCCCCTCTTGTTTGATGGGACGGTGCAGGAAAATATTGCGATGAATAACCCGGAAGCATCGAGCGATGAGGTGATCGCGGCGGCGAAGGTGGCGGCCGCCCATGACTTTATTATGGAGTTGCCCAGTGGCTACAATACGCGGGTGGGGGAACGGGGGGCCTCCCTTTCCGGGGGACAGCGGCAACGGATCGCGATCGCTCGCACCGTTCTCCAACGCCCGGCCTTTCTCGTTTTAGACGAAGCCACCAGCGCCCTCGACTATCCCACGGAGCAGCAGGTGTGCAGCAATCTCGCCCAAGCCTTTGGCGATCGCACCGTCCTCTTCATTACCCACCGCCTCAGCACCGTCCAACAGGCCGATCGCATCGTGATGATGGATGCCGGATCGGTGGTGGAAGTGGGAACCCATGCCGAACTCGTCGCCCTCCAAGGCCGATATTTTGCCCTTTACCAACAACAGGGCGCACGGACATTATCCTAAGCAAGCGAATCAATGCCTCCCCCACGATTCAAAAACGAGTCATAATAAAACCCGCTGCTGTGCTTACCGAAATCATGCCCACGTTGCCCACTGCCCGCGAACTCTTTACCACCCTCCTCCCCCAACTGCGCATCGCGGCCAACTATGCCCGCGAAATCCAGAGCCGCATCGTTGCCCAGCCGGAAAAAGGCGTGTCGGATAACTTTTTCTCCACCGCCCTCACCGATGCGGATCTCTCGGTGCAGACTTTTATTGAAGTGTCGCTGCTCAGCCAATTTCCCCAGGTGCGTTTCTACGGTGAAGAACACGCCCAATCCTACAACACCAAATATTTTCGCGGCATTACCCTCGGAGATGAACCGGGGGATTATCTGATCACCCTCGACCCCATCGACGGGACGCGCTGGTATATGGACGGCACAGATAACTATCAGATTGTCTTGACGGTGTTGGATCAGGATGATTATTTGGGGGTGTTGATCGTGAGTCCAGCGACCCAGGATTATTTCTGTACCCTGCGGGGGGAGGGCTGTCGCTGGGGGACGTTGGCGACGGATTTGGAGGGGTTAACGCCTGTCACGATGGAAACGCCCAAATCGGGGGTGTATATTTCCTGGGGGATGGAAGCGATCGCGCCCCATCTCCCCCCGGCCTATCAAGCGATCCGCAGCCGCGACTACACCACCACCAATCCCCGCCCCAACTTTAGCCGCATTCTCCGGGGCGACCTCTGTGGGGCGGTGTTGCGGGCAGGAAAATGGCTGGATGGGGCGGCGTTGGCGTTTTCGGTGCGGGAAATGGGGGGCGTGGTCACGCTTCACGACGGCTCGCCGCTGCCGCCGATGTCCTCCTGTGAGGAGTATCAATTACCGGGGTTGGTGGTTGCCCATTGTCCCGAAGTCCATGCAGACTTGTTGCGGGCCGTGCAGGCGGCGGGTGATTTTGAGGAGATGAAGTGATGGCGATCGCAACGCAGATTAATCCAGAGTTTTATCAAGTGTTTTCCCCGGCTCAAGTGCGGGAAATTGTGACCCATTTGCAGCGCGATCGCGCCATTCCCTTCAAGTTTTTCTATCAGGGCAAACTGGTCGAAGCCTGGGAAGCCCTCAATGTGCAGCAAGACCAAGCCCCGATCAGCAGTGCGAAAACCGATGAGGCGTTTTTAAAACGGGTTTGCATCCATCTTTTCCAAACAGAAACGCGGTGCGATCGCTGGAACTTGATCGACATCGGCGCAGGCAACCCCCAACTGCTGCGGAAATTGGTGGGGACATTCCTCGAAAATAACTGCCTCAATACCTACGTGGCCCTCGACATTAGCCCCGATCTCCTCACCCTTTCAGAAACGACCCTCACCACTTGGTTTCCGGCGTTGAATTGGCAGGGTCAGCTCTGGGATTTTGAACGCGACCCGATGCCAGAAGCGATCGCTGCCTATCGCCACACCCCCCAAACGGCGGAAAATGTCTATCTTTATTTGGGCGGCACGTTTTGTAATGTGGGCGATCGCATCACCGTCCTGAAAAATATTGCCGCCGGGATGCAGCCCGACGAATGGCTCTGCATTAGTTTTAGTGTTGATCTCCGGGACGCAGGCCCCCGCGAGTTTGATCCCACCCACCACATTTCCCATCAAGCCAGCCAATTCATCCTCGACAGCTTCGGCATTGCCCCAGACCACGCCGAAATCGTCGGCTATTTTGACCCGGATTGGAGTGGGTATAAAACCGATATCCAACTCCAGGCTGACTATGACATTCAGGTGGATTATGGAGACAGGAAGGAGGCGATCGCTCTCCAGGCCGGCGACGCGATCAACATCTATCGCTTCTTTTCCTACGCCATTGAATCCGACACCAGCGCCCCTCAGATCCTCGCTGACTTCCAAGCCGCTGGCCTCGAAATCCTCTCCTACCGTATCGAAGCCCTCCTCTCCCGCGCCATGATCGTCTGTCGGCTTGGAGATTCAACCCATCACCTATCGCAGAACATTCAACCAGCGCACCCTTGATCGCACCCTAAGCGACCCCTGAGCGCACCCTGAGCGACCCCTGAGCGCACCCTGAGCGCTCGGTTGGTTTGCTCAGCCCTCGGTTGGTTTGCTCAGCCCTCGGTTGATTGACCTGGCCCTACTTGCGTTCTGGGTGATCGCTGTCGGGTAAAAAGGCCCCCAGTTGATTGATCTTGTTGATCATCTGAATCAAGCGGGCTGCATCCTTTTGATTAAACTCAAACGTTAACCGAGGCAGGTGCAGCGTCCCGTCATCCTGCTCATTGGGGAGGGCGGTATGTTTTTCAATCTCACCCTGGACGACAATATCGTTAAACTCACGGTTTAAAAATGCGATCGCATCGTCGGCCAATTCACCATTCAAGCGCATCACAAACTGCCGCCCCACATAGCGACTCGAATGATAAACCCGATAAAAGCGATTGATCGCACCGCACGCCACATCGAGATTATCGGTAATCGTGTAGATGCTCGGATCATCCGGGCTGATGAGGCCTTCTCGCAGAAGGTGTTCCCGGATATGTTCATCGAGGGAGTTCCAATAGTCGCTGCCGGGTTCGTTGATCAAGACCACAGGCGCAGGGCCATATTTGCCCGTTTGCAGCAGGGTTAAGCTTTCAAAGGCTTCATCTAAAGTGCCAAACCCACCGGGAAACAGTGCGATCGCATCACTTTCGCGGAGGAAAAACAGCTTCCGCGTAAAGAAATATTTAAAGCTCATCAGCTTGTCATCCCCGGCAATGTGGGAGTTCGCCCCTTGCTCAAACGGGAGTTGGATATTTAAGCCAAAGGAGTGCTCACGGCCTGCGCCTTCATTGCCTGCCGCCATGATGCCGTCTCCTGCGCCCGTGATGACCATAAACCCCTGCTGGGTCATGCGGTGGGCAAAATCCACAGCCATCTTATAAATCGGCTGATCTGCCGGGGTGCGAGCCGAGCCAAAAATGCTGACTTTGCGCACATGGCGATGGGGATAGAACACTTGGAAGCCGCCTTCGAGGTCTTCCATGGCGGCGGTGAGAATTTTCCAATCGAGGCGATCCACCTGTTCATCGGTGAGGCGGAGAATCACATTAAGCGCCCGCTTAACGTATTTTTGATGCTGGAGGGTGTCCCAGCGATCGAGCAGTGTGGTGAGAGCCTGGCTCAGATCGTCGGGGGCTGCGTCTGGAGTGACCATAGAGGTGAGGAGGAAATAAGGTAATCCATTTTACCGGAATTCCGGGCAGAACTTGAACCCTGACTGCCGCTCTGCGGTGGTGCCATCTGCCAAGCTAAACCCCCCTATTGGTGTGGATAGGAGGGTTTGGCGGGGGGGATTGCTTGAGGGTGCGATCGCATTAAGTCTGGACAGAGACGTTAAAGATATTTTTCGAGGGTACTGGCTAGAGTCGTTTTCGGAACCGCCCCAACCACCATATCAACACGCTGACCTTCTTTGAAGATCATCAACGTGGGAATACTCCGAATCCCATATTGACTTGCCACAGCAGGGTTTTCATCGGTGTTGAGCTTGACCACTTTTACTTTGCCATCATATTGTTGAGCGATTTCGTCAACCACAGGAGCAACCATTCGGCAGGGCCCACACCAAGGTGCCCAGAAGTCAACAAGGACGGGAATGCTGCTATCTAATACAACGGCTTTAAATTCTTTACCAGGGAGGGTCCGTTTCACGGGGAGCGGATACTGAATTTTCAGGATCAAACGCTGCATTATGGATTCTGTCCATTTTGAAATTGAACTGCTTGAATATGGCAATCTCACACGGCTGCTAAGCCCACCAAGCGCGATTCCGACATCGGAAAAGAAAGGAGATAGATATGGCATACAATTTTGGGTCTGATCTAGATTTCATTATTGCCTGGTTA
>CAZCWE010000126.1:0-10115 GCA_964502285.1 uncultured Spirulina sp.
ATCAACGCGACGGGTTTGGTGTTAACCAATGATCACGTGATTCAAGGGGCGAGTCGGGGTCGCGTCGTCGTGGTTACCTCCGATGGCGATCGCCACCCCGCCCAAGTGATTGCCGTCGATCGCACCAACGATCTCGCCCTGGTGCAAATTCTCAGCACCCGCCGCTTCCCCACCATCCCCCTCGCCTCGATGCAAGATGTGCGCGTCGGCCAGCAGGTCTATGCGATCGGCAGTCCTTTCGGGTTATCCGGCACACTCACCACCGGCATCTTGAGCCGCATTGCCCCCAATGGCGATCTCCAAACCGACGCGGCGATTAATCCTGGTAATTCCGGCGGGCCCTTGCTCAACTCCAGCGGCGAGCTGATCGGAGTCAATAAAGCGATCATCACCCCCAATCGGGGCAATGTGGGCATCGGCTTCGCCACCAATCTCCAAGCCGTAGAGCAACTGATCGCCCGTAGCCGCGACCAAATCGCCACCGCCCGCAATCTCGCCCAACAGCCCGCCCCTCCCCCGCCACCCCCCACGACGAGCCAAATTCGCTTAGGTGTAGCGATGACTCCGGACTTAATCATTCAAGGGGTGGAACGGGGATCGATCGCGGCGCAGTCGGGTTTACGTCCCGGCGATCGCATCCTTGCCATCAACCGCCGCCGCATCCGCTCCGTTGAAGACATTCTCCGGTTTCTCTCCTCCGGGCCTGATGCGGCTCTGTTCACCATTGCCCGCGATCGCCGCCTCGCCAATATTCCGATTCGGTTCTAACCGCCCGGATCTCTGAACAGTGGTGCCAGAATTTCCCCAGACAAAAGCAGCTCAATAGATTTGAGCTGCTTTTAATCTTGTTCCCAGCAAGGTTGGAACACTGAACGATGGAGGGTTTAAGAATGCACAAGGTCACAGGTTAACGGGCAAGCAGCGTAGACGGGTTGAGTCTGTTCAGCGGTATTCCCGTGCAGCCAATGGAGCCAACGCACTTCGTCAGGATGGACTCCTTTCGCGGTTAAGATTGCTGCACCCAAGAAAATGCCCAGCACATGGAATCCGGTCACTGCTCCGACCACAACCAAAACTGCACTCATCGGCAGCAACGATTGCAAGATGATCGCAGCCAACGCCGTCACCGTTGCCACCAAAACCAACATTGGAAAGCCAACCACCAACAAACAGACCGCCAACGTAAAGCTCCACAGCAAGAAGCTTTTGGTTTGGGTCAAAGACTCGTGATGCCAAAGGGATTGATTGTGTTGAATGCTTATCATGTTTTGTGACCTCCTGAAGTTCTCTAGGTAACGGTTAATTATTAACTTTTTAAAATCTTGCCTGTTAATAGGTAATTATAATGAAGCTGATAAGAATATGAGATTTTAGTAATCTAAGTTCACGGTACAGCCGGATTCGTAATATTTGTTCATCATTGAACAGGATCGAATAATCGCCCAACACCCCATGAAACGGTGATTTTTTGCATTTGCTGCGATCGCGCTTCTGTAACGAAAGATTGCGATCGCACCAGCACAACGCTGCCTCCGCCCCCCACGACATTCAGCTTGCATCATCCTTTGATAACAACGCGATCCGGGTGACGCGCTCAACAGACCTGGAGCGCATTGAATCCCTAAATAAAAAACCAGAGCCGGGACAGCATCCTGGATCTGGTTTCTTAAATTGAGTTGATGGGGTTGAGTTGTTTAACCCCGGTGCAGCCTAGCGGCTAGGAAGGAATGCCATGGGGTTCGTGGCACCACTACCGGCCGGGTGGACTTCAAAGTGGAGGTGGGGCCCGGTGCTGAAGCCGGTGCTACCCATCAGCGCAACCTGTTGACCTTGTTCAACGCGATCGCCTTTGCGCACCAACAGCTTGCTGTTGTGGGCATAGCGGGTCATGCTGCCGTCGGGATGACGAATCTCCACCAAGTTACCGTAGCCGCCGGAGTTCCAGCCTGCGGAAATCACTTCACCGGAAGCCGCCGCATGAATCGGGGTTCCCGTCGGAGCAGCGATATCAATCCCACGATGCATCCGTCCCCAGCGTGGGCCATAACCAGAGGTCAGAACACCACGAGCGGGCCAGATGTAGCCGTTAAACTCTTGGGGGCGATCGGGTAGGTATTGATCGCGCTCCTGTAAGGGCGGAATTTGCGGTTCAACGCTCTGTCCTGCGGGCAATTGCAGGAGGCGGTTGTATCCCCGCCCTGAAGTGGGAGCCGCAGCAACGAGATCCGACTGTTGGTTGGCTTGAGGTGCTGCTTCGGGTTGGGGAACAACCACTTCATTCCGACCGGGCTTACGCAGTTGTTGCTGGCGTTGCCACTCTGGGGAGGCGGGTTGAGCTTGGGGCTCGATTGGGGTAACGCTAGGAGCGGGAGCGGCTTGGGCCGTGGTCGGGGTTTGACGAGCCCGTTGAGCGCGGTATTCTTCGCGCATCTGCATCACTTCCTCCTTGAGGCGGCTGATGCGGTTGTCGGGGCTGGGGTCGTTGAGTTGGGTCGCGAGGGTCGTGGTGTTTTGGGTGACCAACTCAGGCGCCGCAGCCGGGGCGATGGGAGCCGCAGCCGTCTCATCTGCCGTAGCAGCAGGAGATGCCACACCCGGAATAATCAATTCTTGAGCAATTTGGAGGGTGCGGGGGTCAGTAATGTTGTTGCTGGCGAGAATGTCGTTCGGAGTGACATTGTACTGGGCCGCAATTTCAGCAACGGTTTCACCAGACCGAACTGCATGGACGGTTTGGTCGGGGCGTGCGCTAGCAATGACCTGAGGCTCTGTTTCAGCAGCCGGGGCTTCAGTCTCAGCAATGACAGCGGACGCTTTGGGGGTGGAATCTTTTTCGACCGCTTCGATCGCAGCCAATTCGTAGTCATCTTCGGTGATGTCAGCTACGGCAACTTCGATTGGTTCGGCGGCAGCGACAACAACGGGGTTGGCAGCGGCATCAGCAGCGGGAATCACCAGCGTCTGACCGATGGATAACACGGTATCGGCGGGAAGATTGTTGGATGCTGCGATCGCATCGGCAGGGACGTTGTAGGACTGGGAGAGATCCCAGAGGGTATCGCCATCTTGAATGCGGTGTTGAATGAGTGACGTTGATTGCTCCAGCGGAGACATATCAACTTGACCCGCATCAGAGCGATTAAATGCAGGTTCAGCCGCGATTGCTTCATCCCCTTGGCTGGCAATCAGCACACCAGCGGTTGCACCCATGGAGATTGCAGCAAGTCCTAGCATGGCACTAGCACGGCGAGCCGTATCACTAGAATTCACTTTCTTGGGGGTTTGTACTTTCTTTTCCAACATTTCTGGTGAGCGAATGGAACTGGGAGGAACAGATTGGACGTTTTGTGTGAGTGAGCGTTTCAAAAACGACCTCCTGGACAGTAAAGAATGACTCTTGGTGAAACAGTCAGCGATGCACTGCTTGTTCAGAGAAATCTCACTGGGTGTGAGAGTGACAACAATCACAAACGGTTTGTGATGTGTTGACGTAGGTAAGATTACTCTGCTTTTCCAAAATAGACAAGTCAAACCTTGAAAACGCTGGTTTGAAAGCGTGCCAACTGTAGATACGTTCTTCAGTTGAGAGCATTGACCCGGACAGTCATTCAAACCGGTTGAAGTGTAATCTAAGCGAACTTTGCGACTACGACAAGGCCATCCTCTTTTCGACGCGGCGGGGTTGAAGGAGGACTTTTGCGGGGAACAAATCGGATGATGGATGGCTGAAACCCTATCCCCCTATGGCTTTTTGGATTTATTTTTTGGGACTGAAGTCACCATTTCAGGCTGTCTACTACCCAAACTCCCTACCCTAAGAGGTGATAGAAATTTCTTATCAAATTGTTAAAACTTGGTAGCTTACAGCACTAAAGTTTACTGGAGGTCTGTATTTTAAGTCGTAATTGTACGGAGACCTGTGGACACGAAGATCAGCCTAGATCGCCCGCATCGCCTGAAATCCTGAGGATGCACTCAATTGCCGGCTATCTATGGAGAGGGGCTAGATTGATCCGAAGAAAACCATTCAGCGTCGGGACTCTTTATCGTTGAGGTCTGCGGCCCATCGCGGCCACCGGGGGCTGAAAGCTGTGATTCTGAACGGGGAATGTTAATGGGGTCTAGGTGAAGTAATAACAGCACTTCATCGCGATACAGCAATGTAGTGCTGCGATTTACAGGAGGCCCACCTGACGACGCGCTTCAAAGAGTCCGATCGCAACACTCACGGATAGATTCAAACTCCGCACCCCCGGTTCTGCCATGGGAATGTAGACAGTGGCGGGACAGGCGGCAAGGACGGCCTTGGGCAATCCTTGGGTTTCACAGCCAAAGAGGAGCCAGTCATCGGCTTGGAATTGGAAGTCAGTATGGCGACAGGTTCCGGACACACTAAAGCCAATACAGCGGCCGCCGCGCTCGGCTTGCACCTGATAAAAGGATTCAATATCTGGATGGCAATGAAGTTTAACGTAGGGCCAATAGTCAAGACCGGCCCGCTTCAGGTAGCGATCGCTCAACTCAAAGCCCAGGGGTTCAATCAAGTGTAGCTCTGTCTTTGTGGCGGCACAGGTGCGGGCGATATTGCCGGTGTTGGGGGGGATTTCGGGATGAACGAGAACAACATTAGGCATGGCTGAGATACTGTATCGCTGTGAATGGATGAAAGGATCGGTTCCGGGGCAATCGATTCGTTTTCCTGATAGCACCCGTGTATAGGGGATTGATTAGTTTTTGTAAAGTATTGTTAAACCAGTTATTCATCTGGCTCAATTCCCGATTGCATCGGGATTACACGGCCATTTCGACGCAGAGTTTTTCCTGTAATTCCAGTTCTGCTTGGGCCATGGACGCGATCGCCCCTTGCATAATCTGTTGGGGAGATTGCCCCTGTTCATACTGGGCTAACCATTGCTGGGCCTCGTTTCCCTGGCTGAGAATCTTGCGCAGGGGAGAGAGGAAACAGCTAAAACTGCGCTGCTTGGCGATGGGCCACACGGTCTCATAAATTTGGTCGATCCAGTCGGCGGCGGTGAGCGATCGCCCATCTTGCCAATGCTGGAGGGTGGCGGCGAGGCTATTTTTCGCGGCGGCTTGTTCATTGGCGACGGTGAGGGCGAGGAGTTCGTCGGGGGTGAACTGGCTTTGGGTGAGGGGATCGAGACGCTCATCGTTGAGCAGTTGGGTGAGGCGAGCCTCGAGCAGGGCAACGATCGCCAGGAGTGCGATCGGGTTGCTGACGAGATCGCAGATGCGCAGTTCGAGGCGATTGAGGTTGTAGGGGCGGCGATCGCCATTGGGACGCACCGAGGCCCACAGGTGGCGGACATTTTGCATCGTGCCGAGGCGGAGTTGCTCCTCTGTCCAGTGGATGAAATCGGCGTGGCTGGTGAACAGGGGCACATGGTCGGGGGTTTGGGGGAAGACTGCCCAGCGGGTGGAGTGGCTGCCCGTCGGTTGGCCATCGAGGAAGGGCGAGGAGGCACTGAGGGCGAGGTAAAGCGGGGCTTCGAGACGAATGAGGCGACAGGCCCGCATCAGGAGATCGGGGTCATCAATGCCGATGTTGATGTGGACGCTGGCGGTGACGACGGTGGTGTGATAGGTCTGCTCGATGTAGGCGTGGTAGGGGTTGTTGGGGTCAGAGCGAAAAAATTGGCGGGTGTCGCCGAGGGAAAGGGTGCTGCCGGGCAGGATTGTGTAGTCGCCGTGTTGGGGGAGGTAGCGGCGCAGTTGTTGGCGGGGCCGCACGAGGGCGCAGAGGAGGCGATCGTAACCGTTAAACGGGGCTGTGGTGTATTCCACGTTGCGGCTATCGGGTTCGCGCACAAACCCGGATAGGTCTTGGACAATGTGATCCGATAGGCCGACAATGGTGCCGTCGGGATGTCCGGTGTAGAGTTCGATTTCACAGCCTTTGGAAAGCAGCACAGTTTATCCGTCCTTGGGTGAATGATGGCAATTGGGTTCATTCTAAATTGTAGGGGTTGAGATCCCCCCGACTGGGTTTAGGGGGATTCGCGGTCGGGGTGCTCTCGATGAAAATCACCGTCTAAAATGGAGTGACGTTGCCCGCACGTCTCCTGAGAAAGCGAGCGATCGCGCGTGGAACTTATCCGGTGCAATTTAGCTCAACATCCTAATCTCATTACGTCTTGTCTTGTTTTTCTGTCCCATCAGACTTTGTGCGTGTGTTTTCTTTGAATCTCCGACTCACTCTCGCCGCTTTGGGGTTAACACTCTGGAGTAGTTTTGCGCCCCTCGATGCCAAGGCCACAGAACGCCTCACCCTCAAAGTTGGGCCCTTAGACCAAACCATTGCCCTCGACGAACTGAAGCACTTTACCGACACCGGGGAACTTTCCCCCGCGCTGCAACGCTTCGCGCCGCTGCTGACACCGGAAGTGCGATCGCTCCTCAACCAGACCTTCGCCATTGATCGCAACATCGCCGATCGCTTCCTCGAAGACCTCCTCAACACCCGCGACGGGCAAATCCTGCTCGAACAATTACAAGCCGCCATTCCCCGCAGCACCACCGCCGATCTCCAAACCGCCCTCTACCTCACCCTCGACAACGCCGAACGTATCACCCCCCTCACCCTGCTCTCTCACTACCCCCAAGCGGAGCTCGTCATTGATCTCCCCACCACCACCCGCCTCGCCCTCCAACTCAAACGCGCCGCCCTCCAAAGCCAATTTCTCACCCCCATCATGGCGCGGGAGCTGGCCGCCCCACCCCTGCGGGGCCAAAGTCCCCACCCCAGTTTTGACCCCACCCGCTCGGGCCCCCAAGCCGTGCGTCAGCGATCGCTCGTCCTTAACGACAACTCCCGCCAACGGCAAATCAAAGTAGACCTGCACTACAGCGCCCAACCCCGTGGCCCGCTGATTGTTTTGTCCCACGGTTTCGCGGCAGATCGGCGGTTTATGGCCTATTTAGCGAACCATCTCGCGTCCTATGGGTTTAGCGTTGCGTCCTTGGAGCATCCGGGCAGCAATATCGATCTGTTGGCGGAAATTTCGCTCAATCGGAAACCGGCCGAGGTGCTCTCGGCTCAGGAATTGGTGAATCGGCCCTTAGATGTGCAGTTCTTATTGGATGAGTTAGAAACTCTGAATCATAATTGGCCTTATATAAAGGATAAGTTCAACACGAATGAGGTGGTGGTGGTGGGTCATTCGTCGGGGGGCTATACGGCGATCGCCCTCGCAGGTGGCGAGTTGGATCTCCTCGCGCTCCGGAAATTTTGCCAAGAGAGCAGCCCCATCGGTCGCGCTCCGGCGGATTGGCTGCAATGTTCGGCCGCACCCTTGCCCGATCGCGCCTTGAATTTTCGCGATCGCCGCGTGGTGCAGGTGGTCGCCCTCAATCCGGTGACGGGTCATCTCTTTGGGGAGGAGGGGTTAAGTCGGGTGGATGTGCCGACGTTGATCCTGAGTAACAGCCGCGATGCCGTCGCCCCGCCGCTGGATCATCAGCTCCAAGCCTTTGAACAGTTAAACGTGCCCAAATATTTCGTGACGGTTTTGGGGGCGACCCACATGAGCATCACCGACGAGAGCAATAGTGGCAGCACGATGGCCCAAAGTACGCTGGTGCAGGAAGTGATGGGGGTGGAGGCGGAACCCGTGCGGAACTTGATGCGCGGCGTGATCCTCGCCTTTGTGGAACAGCGCACGGAAAATGCGATGATCTATCGTCCGTTTTTGACCCCCCATTATGTCCAATCTCAATCTACGCCCCAACTGACGATGCGACTGGCCACGGAGTTGCCGCCGGAGTTGTCCCGCTGGGTGCAGGTGATGATGTTGCCGACGCTCGTGCCCGATGCATCGCGATCGCTCCTCGCCACCCTCAACGATCGCTGGGTCGCCTTGCAGCATCGCCTCAATCCGCCCCGGTCTTGTCGCGGTCAGTTGGATCGAATTTTTAAGGATTTACTGAGTCAAAAACCGGTTTAGGGCTGCTGGCGATCGCGCTCTAGGGTAAACAGTTCGTCAATGCGAGCGACTTGCGCCGCAATGAAGGCATAGCCAAAGGCGAGGCCGCGATGGGTTCCGCCGCGATACACATCGGAGCGGAAATTGGCTTGGGCCCAGGCATAGTCGCGCCAGGTGGTTTGGGCGGTGGCGAGGAGGGCTTGGGCTTCGGGGTCGAGGTCTGTGTTGATGTCGGCAATAATGGCAGCCATGCGCTGATCGAGGATGGCGATCGCGTCCCTGGCCTTGGCCTGCATGGCCGCATTGGTGGTGGCGGTTTGGATGAAGGTGTGCCAGTCACGGTGTTCGGGGAGTGGCTCGGTGATCGAGGGGGGAGCTGTCGCGTCTTCGGGGGCGATCGCTGCTGCGGGCATCACCGCCAGCGCACCGAGGAGCAACCCCACAGCCAACAGGGGCGGAAACAAAACACGATGGGAACCCATAATCAATACCTCTTGGTGAAAAAATATTGGGGTGGGGGGTGACACCCCCCACTAAACGATCTATAGTAATAACTGTAGATGCACCCTGATGATTGGGGGAGTCACCTCGGTGGCTCTCTTTTTTTTTTGGCCCAGCAGAGATGCGCACCGCACACCAGACCTAACCGAACCAGACAAAGGCGATCGCGATCGCGCCCATCCCCCCCATCGCGAGCCAACTACGCCGATCAATGCCCCGCCACCCCAAGGATTTTCCCTGCCACTGCTGGCCGTAGCCCCGGAGAATCATCGCCACATAGACCCGTGTGGCTCGGTCATAGCTGCGGACGAGTAAACTGCCCGCCAATTGGGCCCAGTGGCGGAGGCTGCGGCGCGAGAGGCGATCGCCTTGAAACCCCCGTAAACGCATGGCCTGCTGCATTGTGCGGCGGGTGTTGTTGAACTCTTGCAGATAGCGATAGGTGAGCAGCGCCATATCCACTAACAGGGCCGGGATGCCGAGCGATCGCATCGCCCGCAATGTTTTCGTTAACGGTGTCGTCCCGAACAGCACCACACTCACGGTCACAATCGAGAAAAACCGCACGCCCACCCGCACCACCATCCAACAGCCTTCGGCAGTCAATTGCAAAAAACCCCACTGCCACAGCACCGTTTCCCCCCCCGCAAACGGCACTAAAATCACCACCATCACCATAAACGCCCCCGGATAGCGCAGTTGGTTCAGGCCAAACGACCACGGCAACCGGGACAGGCCGTATAAACTCACCGTCACCAGCACCATCAACGGCAGCACCGTCAACTGCTGCACCGTGCCAAAGGCAAAAATCAACGCCAACAACCCCACCAACTTCGCGCGCGGTTCCCAGCGGTGGAGGGGAGAGGTTAAATGGGCATAGCGATCAATCGTAAAGCTCACAGGGCAGGCCGGTCTTAGCAACTACAGTTTCTAGCTTGCCTGACGGGGGGAACAGGCGGGCTAAATTTAATGGAGTGCTTGGATTTTAGAGCTTGGATTTTAGATCAGCGATCGCGCCCCCGCCATATCCATCGACAGAATATGAATTTGCGGCTCAATCCCCAAGCCGCGCCAGGTCGATTCCATACTCGTCGCCACCGCATTCGCCTCATCCGCGTGGGTCATCGCCAACACCGTCGGCCCCGCCCCACTAATCACCATGCCGTAGGCTCCCGCTGCCAAAGCCGCCGCGTGAACCTCCTCATACCCCGCAATTAAGGTTTGGCGATAGGGCTGGTGAATCGCATCTTGCAACCCCACCCGCAGCCAATCTTCGCAGCCCGTTTCCAAACCCCGCAGCAGCAGCCCAAACCGAGCAATATTAGAAATCGCATCCTGACGGCTCACCTCCGACGGCAACACCGATCGCGCCACTTCCGTAGACAGCGTGAAATTCGGAATCGCCACCACCGGAATTAACGACGGATGCCAGGAAATACTGCCAATGTGCTAATCATCCCCATCCTTCGCCGCGAGGTGACAACCGCCTAACAGTGCCGGGACCACATTATCGGGATGGCCTTCAATTTGGGTCGCTAAATTAATCAGTGCCGAGGTGTCTAACGGCCGGCCCGCTAACTCATTCGCGCCCATGAGGCCGCCGACGATCGCAGTGGCCGAACTCCCCAACCCCCGCGCCAACGGAACCCCCATTTGAATCATCAGGTGAAT
>CAZCWE010000127.1:0-10078 GCA_964502285.1 uncultured Spirulina sp.
CCTCGCCCGTCCCCCCTTCGCCCCCACCGATTGGGCCGACGATGCCGAACTCCGCGCCGCCGTGCCGCGCCTGCATCCTTGTCTCCACGGCTGGCCCAGCCGCAGCCTCTTCAATGACGACTACGACCTGATCCAACTCAGCGAGGCGGAATTTGCCGCCCTTGAAGCCTGCGACGGGGAGCAAACCGTTGGCCAACTCGTTGCGGCCCTGAACCTCGATCTCACCACCGTGCGGCAACTGTGGCAGCAACATCTGCTCGTGTTGGGGTAACGTCGCATGGAGAATATATCGCTGTGCTGTGCTTCGTCCGGGCTGAAAATTGGGAGTCAGCGATCGCACCGCAAACCCCAAACGCCACCCCCCTCCCCCCATACACAAATTTTTAAGAATTGATCCCGCACCGTGATAAGATTTCACTTGGCTCGGAACATACGAGTCATCATGTTCAATCGGCACAGACAAATTGCAGTTCATTGCATTACAGTCACCGGTTCAACATCGCCCCCAAGTACTTCGATACGCGGTGGGTCGTTGAACGCTGTACGCAGCGAACGGCAGTTGTATGACTATGACAAAGCCAAATGGTGAATGAGCCTAACGCCAATTCAGTCCCTGAGTCTGAAGCTACGCCATCCCCTGCTGATGATTCAGCGATCGCTGAGAGCAGTTCTGCCATGCAAGACTACTATCAGTTGAAACAAACCCTTCTCTGGGTCACCCTCGGCATCACCGCTGTGGTATCCGTTTCCGTCTGGATCACCTACTCCCTCAATATAGCTCTCAATTATTTAATTGGAGCCTGCGTGGGTGTTGTGTATTTAGGCATGTTGGCGCGAGATGTGGAACGAATCGGGGTTCAGAAAAAGCGGCTCGGCTCAAATCGACTAGCTCCATTCATTGGACTAATCGTGATCGCCACCCAATGGCAATCATTACATATTGTGCCTATATTTCTAGGATTCATCACCTATAAGGCCGCCATCATTATTTATGTCGTGCAGTCTACGTTACGTCCGGTATCGTCACCATAAATAATGCCCACGCTGAACTTGGGATTGATACCTAGCTTGTCCTTAAAAAGTTGGGGAACTTACGCCCAATGGAAATTCTCACTGGTTTGAAGGGTCTCTCCTTCTTCCCTTTAGCTGAACTCGAAGTTGGTCAACACTTTTACTGGGAAATTGGCAACCTCAAGGTTCATGGCCAAGTGTTTTTGGTCTCTTGGTTTGTCATCGCAGTGCTCGTGTTGGTGTCACTTGCAGCCACTCGTAGCATCCAAAGGGTACCGAGTGGGGTACAGAACCTCATGGAATACGCGCTCGAATTTTTGCGGGATTTGGTAAAAAACCAAATTGGCGAAAAAGAGTATCGTCCCTGGGTTCCCTTTGTGGGCACGCTGTTCCTGTTCATTTTTGTGTCCAACTGGTCGGGAGCATTGGTGCCCTGGAAATTGGTTCACCTACCGGCTGGGGAACTCGCTGCACCCACCAACGACATCAATACGACGGTTGCTCTCGCACTGCTCACCTCGTTGGCCTATTTTTACGCGGGATTTAAGAAACGAGGGTTGGGGTACTTAACCAAGTATATTGAACCTACCCCGATTTTACTGCCGATTAATATCCTCGAAGACTTTACCAAGCCCCTCTCCCTCAGTTTCCGTCTTTTCGGAAATATTCTGGCGGATGAATTGGTGGTGGCAGTATTAGTTTTACTTGTGCCGTTATTTGTTCCCCTGCCGGTTATGGCCCTGGGGTTATTTACGAGTGCAATCCAAGCGTTGATCTTCGCAACATTAGCAGCAGCCTACATCGGCGAAGCAATGGAAGGTCACGGTGGTGAGGAACACGATTGATCGGTTTGTCTCGGTTCCTGTTTTAGTCCCCGCTGACCCGGCGGTTATTGTGGGTAATTGTTTTTGTCAGTGTTTCAATTAGACAAAGGAAAAGAAAATCATGGATAGTTTAGTTGCTGCTGCGTCCGTTATTGCTGCTGCGTTAGCTGTTGGTTTAGCTGCCATCGGCCCTGGTATTGGTCAAGGTAATGCTGCGGGTCAAGCCGTGGAAGGGATTGCGCGTCAGCCGGAAGCTGAAGGTAAAATCCGAGGCACCTTGCTGCTGAGTTTGGCATTTATGGAAGCGCTCACCATCTACGGTTTGGTGGTTTCTCTCGTGCTCCTTTTTGCGAACCCCTTCTCGTAATCAGAAGAGTTTAGAGGTGTGGTGATGGCTGCACCTCTAGCCCATTTCAATCTATTCAGCAAGAGAATTTAGCAATGATACAGTGGACAATTTTGCTGGCGGAAGCGGCTGAAGAGGGTGGTGGGCTGTTCGCTTTTGATGCCACCTTGCCATTAATGGCGGTACAGTTCCTGGTGCTGGTCGTTATTCTCAATGTGTTGTTTTATAAGCCCATTGGTAAAGCGATTGATGAGCGGGCTGAATATGTTCGGCAAACCCAGCAATCGGCTAAGGAGCGGCTTGATAAAACGAATGCCCTCGCTAAACAGTACGAGCAAGAGTTAATCGGTGTCCGGCGGGAAACCCAAGCGGTGATCGCTGCGGCCCAGGCTGAGGCTCAAAAAATCGTCACTTCCCAAATTCAAGAAGCCCAGCAACAGGTGCAACAAGAACGGGAAGCTGCCGCTCAAGAAATTGAAGCGCAAAAGGCCCAAGCGTTCCAATCCTTGGAAGGAGAGGTTGATGCTCTCACTCGTCAGATTCTCGAAAAACTCTTAGGGCCAGAGTTGGTGTAATCACCAATTGCGTCAAGATAAGGTCAATAACAGATCATAGATCATGGGAATTTGCTTATACCTAGCCTCCTCTGAAGGGGGTATTGGGTTGAATTTTGATATTCTCGAAACGAATTTACTCAACCTCATCATCATTATCGGGGTTTTAATTTATTTTGGTCGTTCGTTCCTGGGCTCCAAGCTAGGGGAACGGCGAGCGGGGATTGAAACTACGATTACTGAAGCTGAACAACGGGCAGCGAAGGCATCGGCGACGTTAGCTGAAGCCCAACAGAAGTTAGCCCAAGCTCAAGCCGAAGCTGAGCGGATTCGCACGGAGGCGCAAACGACGGCGCAACGGGCGAAGGAGGAGGTGCTCACGAAAGGGACTGCCGATGTTGAGAAGATCAAAGCGGCGGCGGCGGCGGATTTAAGTTCTGAGCAAGATCGTGCGATCGCAGAACTACGCCAACGGATTAGTGCGATCGCCCTTCAAAAGGCTGAAGCCCAACTCCAAGACCGTCTCCAAGATCAATCCGTCCAAACCCGGCTTGTGGATCGCTGTATTGCTCAAATCGGAGGATAGTCATGAAGGGAAGCTTAGTCAGCAGTGAAATTGCTGAACCCTATGCACAGGCGTTAATGTCCCTGGCCCAATCCCGCGACATCACCAACTATATCGGTGATGAGTTTCGCGGCTTGGGTCAATTGTTGGACGAGTCGCCAGAGCTGCAAGCGTTCATCACCAACCCCGTCATTGATGACGATGACAAAAAAAGTGTCCTGCGGCAGATCCTCGGCGATTGCGATCGCGACTTGCAGAACTTTTTGATGCTGCTCGTGGATCGGCGGCGGATTGTGTTCCTGTCAGCGGTGATCGAGCAATATTTGACGATTCTGCGGGTCTTGAATAACACGGTGCTGGCGGAAGTAACGCTGGCTCAAGAGCCCAACGACGACCAACGCCACGCCATTGAAGACAAGGTGCGTCGGTTGATCAGTGCCGAAAGCGTTGAGCTGAAGGTCACCATTGATGCCAGTATTTTAGGCGGGTTGATTGTGCGCGTCGGGTCCCAGGTATTTGATGCCAGCTTACGGGGTCAACTGCGACGCATCGGTATGCAACTCAATGTCTAATGTTTTTTAAGGGTGAGGTTGGGCTACGCCCGACACACTCATTTCATCCGAGGCGACTCGGAATAACCACCCTGGGGGATGTTGCGATCGCAACAGATGCCAGAACAAAGCCACGACAAACCAAGATTTACAAGAGTGAACCCTATGGTTAGTATCAGACCGGACGAAATTAGCAATATTATTCGTCAACAAATTGAATCCTATGATCAAGATGTCCAAGTTTCCAACGTGGGAACCGTGCTCCAAGTCGGAGATGGCATCGCCCTCGTTTACGGGCTAGAAAGTGTTATGGCGGGGGAACTCGTCGAATTTGAAGACGGCACCATCGGCATCGCCCTCAACCTCGAAGAAGACAACGTCGGGGTCGTGTTGATGGGGAACGGCTTCGGTATTCAAGAAGGCAGCACCGTCCAGTCCACCGGTAAAATCGCTCAAATTCCGGTTGGGGAAGCGATGGTGGGCCGCGTCGTCGATGCCCTCGCCAAACCCATCGACGGCAAAGGCGACATCGCCAGCACCGAAAGCCGCCTGATTGAATCCGGCGCACCGGGCATTATTGAACGGCGTTCCGTCCATGAACCGATGCAAACCGGGATCACCGCCATTGACGCGATGATTCCCGTCGGTCGGGGTCAACGGGAGTTAATCATTGGTGACCGTCAAACCGGAAAAACGGCGGTAGCCGTGGACACGATCCTCAACCAAAAAGGCGAAGACGTGATCTGCGTCTATGTGGCCGTCGGTCAAAAGGCCTCCACCGTGGCGCAAGTGGTGGGCGAGCTGCAAGAACGGGGCGCGATGGACTACACCGTCGTGGTTGCCGCCAACGCCAGTGACCCCGCCACCCTGCAATACCTCGCTCCCTACACTGGGGCTGCGATCGCTGAATATTTCATGTACAACGGCAAAGCCACCTTGGTGATCTACGACGATCTCTCCAAGCAAGCCCAAGCCTACCGGCAAATGTCCCTGCTGCTCCGTCGTCCGCCGGGTCGGGAAGCTTACCCCGGTGACGTGTTCTATCTCCACTCCCGTCTCCTCGAACGGGCCGCCAAACTGAGCGACGAACTCGGCGGCGGCAGCATGACCGCCCTGCCGATCATCGAAACCCAAGCCGGTGACGTGTCTGCTTACATCCCCACCAACGTGATTTCGATCACCGATGGTCAGATCTTCCTCTCCTCTGACCTGTTTAACTCCGGCTTCCGTCCGGCGATCAACGCCGGGATCTCCGTGTCACGGGTGGGATCTGCTGCGCAGATTAAAGCGATGAAGCAAGTGGCTGGGAAACTGAAGCTCGAACTCGCTCAGTTTGCTGAACTCGAAGCCTTTGCGCAATTCGCCTCTGACCTGGACGAAGCCACCCAAGCCCAACTGCAACGGGGTCAACGCCTCCGGGAAATGCTCAAGCAGCCCCAATACTCCCCCTTGTCCGTCACGGAACAAGTGGCGTTGGTGTATGCCGGGATTAACGGCTATCTGGATGAACTGCCTGCGGATCAAGTGGCTGACTTTGCCCTCGGTTTCCGGGAGTATCTGAAAACCAGTAAAACCGAGTTCATGGATACCGTGAAATCCGAGAAGAAACTCAGCGACGCGACCGAAGCGATGCTCAAAGACGCGATCAATGAGTACAAGCAAACCTTCATGGTTTCGGCCTAAGGGATTAAGCCATCAGGGACATCCTTCAGAGGTGTTCCTGATGGTGGTGATTTTTCGATGTCTGGATATTAAAACGAAATGCCTAACCTAAAATTAATTCGCGATCGCATTGACTCGGTGAAAAATACCCGAAAAATCACCGAAGCCATGCGCCTAGTGGCCGCCGCCAAAGTTCGCCGCGCCCAAGAACAGGTCAACGCCACCCGCCCCTTTGCCAACTGTTTAGCAGAAGTCCTTTATAACCTCCAAAGTCGGCTCAAATTTGAAGACGTAGACCTACCCCTCCTCAAACAGCGGGAGGTGAAGACCGTCGGGCTGCTGGTGATTTCCGGCGATCGCGGTTTGTGTGGTGGCTACAACGCCAACGTCATCAAACAAGCCGAAGCGCGTATCGCAGAACTCAAAGCCGATGGCTATGATTACAAACTGATCCTCGTCGGTCGCAAAGCCGCTCAATATTACGAACGGCGCAAAGCTCCCATTGCCCAAACCTACATGGGACTGGAGCAAATCCCCACCGCCGACGAAGCCTCCCGCATTGCGGATTACCTGCTCTCCCTCTTTCTCTCGGAAACGGTGGATCGCGTCGAATTGATCTACACCAAATTTGTGTCTCTGATTAATTCTCGGCCGGTGATTCAAACCCTGTTGCCCTTGTCGCCCCAGGGCCTAGAAAGTTGTGATGATGAAATCTTTCATCTCACCTCTAAGAGCGGTCACTTTGAAATTGAGCGGGAACCGGTTGCAGCCGCCGCCAACGATTACCCCCGTGACATGATCTTTGAACAAGATCCCACCCAAATCTTGGATGCTCTGTTGCCCTTGTATCTCAACAACCAACTGCTGCGCGGGTTACAAGAATCCGCCGCCAGTGAATTGGCCTCCCGAATGACCGCGATGAACAACGCCAGCGACAACGCCAGCGAACTGGTGAAAACCTTAACTTTGTCTTATAACAAAGCTCGGCAAGCTGCCATTACCCAAGAACTGCTCGAAGTGGTTGCGGGTGCGAATGCCCTTTAAGCCTGAATCTTGATCTGAAAAGAGTTGTAACGCCTGAGCCAGATCAGGCGTTTTATTTATGCTTCGTTGTGGTAAGTCTGAGATGCACCTATTTTTTTAGTTAGGTAACAGGAGATGCGCTCAATTCGTCACTTTTTCCACTGGATCAGTAAACTCGCACGCAATAACAATGAATTTCTAGTCATGTTGAAATTCATGGAAAGTCTTGTCTCAAAAATCCTGTCGATTTTCATGATCGGGCTGATCTTTTTTGCGCTGTATGATATCTCTGTCTTTTTAGTCCAAGAATGGTTTATTCATTCTTCCGACCCGCTCAAAACTCGCTTGTTTGATGCCTTTGGCCTCTTTCTCAATGTTTTGATCGCCCTGGAACTGTTAGACAATATCACAGCGTATTTAAAGAATCATGTGATCCAATTGGAATTGGTGATTGTGACGGCGATTATTGCGATCGCCCGGAAAGTGATTATTTTCGACCTTGATAAATATTCCTCCGATGACCTCATGGCGATCGGGGTCACCGTCTTGCTCCTGTCCCTCAGTTATTTTTTCATCTCCATCCCCAACCGCAAGCAAGCCTCGAAATAGCCCCGTCGGATTACGGCAGGCAAAACGGTGCAGACGAGCAAAATCTTGAGCGACAAGGGGCGAACGTCGCCGGATTTCATCGTGACTGGATGTCGAGAGAGTCGTGAAATCTGCAAAATTGATGCATGGTCTTTCAGTCTCGCCGCGCAACTTGCTATGATTGCCACGGTATGGCGCACCCGGCTAGCCCAACCGCCACAACATCCGACTATTTCAGCAATCACACGCCTTGACCACAATGTCTAATACCTACACTGTCAAGATTAACCACAACGGCGAAACCATCACGGTTAACGTGCCAGAGGATCAAACAATTCTGCAAGTCGCCCTTGATAGTGGCGCGGATCTGCCCTCCTCCTGCCTCGCGGGGGTCTGCACCACCTGTGCGGCGAAAGTGGTGAGCGGCACGGTGGAACAACCCGACGCGATGGGGGTGTCTTCAGACTTACAAGCCGAGGGCTATGTGTTGCTCTGCACGGCCTATCCCCGCTCCGATCTAGAGGTTGAAGCGGGCAAAGAAGACGAACTCTACGATCGCCAATTCGGCCAGCCATCCTAGGGTTCAGATGCCTGACCTCACCCTGGAGATCGTCCCCTACGCTGAGGCGGAGCTGATCCTGAAACAGATTCGCATCCGTGTTTTTCAAGAGGAGCAGGGGGTGAGTGCTGAACTGGAGTTTGATGGGCAGGATGCGATCGCCACCCATTTCCTCGCCCATTGGCAGGGGCAACCCGTCGGCACGCTCCGACTTCGCCCCCTCAACGAAACCACCCTCAAACTCGAACGCCTCGCCGTTCTCCCGGCAGCCCGCGGCCAGGGCATCGCCACCGCCCTCACCCAAGCCGCCCTCGACTACGCCCAAACCCAGGCCTACCAAACGGTCACGCTCCACGCCCAAGCCTATATCCAGGCACTCTATCAACGCTTCGGCTTTACCGTGGAGGGGGATGAATTTTCCGAAGCCGGGATTCCCCATGTCAAAATGTGCAAAATCCTCTCGGCCGGATGACACGGCATCAAGCCGGGGTGAATTGTCGAGACTGCCGCAAGGTGTTAGGCTCAGGGGTCGAACCCCTGTTAAATCTCCCCATGTCCCACGCCAAAGATTTAAAAATTCTCGGCATTATCTGGCTCCTCATTGCGATTCACGATCGCCTCTGGTTAGCCTTCGATCGCACGATTCCCGCCTGGGACATGAGCCACCACCTCACCGGCTCCCTCAACCACCTCAACGCCCTCCAAACCGCACAACTCACCAATGGGACTTGGTGGCTCAATTTTTGGCGACTGTCCCATAAATATCCGCCCCTCACCTATAGCCTCGCGGCTCCGTTTCAGCAGGTGTTTGGCGTGGGGTTAGATGCAGCGGCGGCGGTAAATTTGGTCTATTTGGGGTTGCTGTTGATTGCGGTCTATCATCTGGGGCGGCGCTTGTTTGATGGCACGGTGGGACTGTGGGCGGCGGGGATCACGGTGTTAATGCCGACGCTGTATTTTTACCGCTTGGATTACCTCCTGGATACGGGGGTGACGGCGTTGACAGTGCTGACCTTTACGACCCTGACAATCTGGTGGGGGGAGGAAGCGCGATCGCAACAATGGCGCTGGGCGGTCATTCTCGGCATTAGCCTCGGTTTCGCGATCATGACCAAACAAAACGTCATGTTTTTCCTGATCACTCCCCTGCTCTGGGTGACGGGGCGGAGTCTGTGGCGCAGGCAGTGGGGACGCTTGCTGCAACTCCTGTTGAGTGGGGTGATTTCCCTGCCGATCTGGGGGCCGTGGTATCACACCAACTGGATCTATCTGTTTAGCACGGCTCAAAACGCCAACGCCATCCCCGCTGCCCTCGATTCCGGCCTACTCTTTTGGCTCCTCAGCACCGCTCGCAAATCTGACAAAACCGCCCAGCGAGAGCGTCAGGGCTTGGCGTGGCTGCTGCTCTATTGGGGCGGGGCGTATCTGGTCTGTTCTGCCATTTTTAATAAGGATTCGCGGTTTGTGATGCCCTATCTG
Organism: uncultured Spirulina sp.; assembly: GCA_964502285.1. Taxonomy (GTDB): domain Bacteria; phylum Cyanobacteriota; class Cyanobacteriia; order Cyanobacteriales; family Spirulinaceae; genus Spirulina. Next base: position 9,163 of record CAZCWE010000127.1, read on the forward strand.
CCGGTGTTGGCGGTGATTTTGGCCCAGGGGTTGACCCAGTGGCGGCGCTGGTTGGTGGGGGTGCGTTGGCTGACGGTGGGGGCGGCGGCGTTTTTGATGGTGAGTAGTCTTTATCCGATTCCGCAACTGGGGGAGGTGACGCGCCAAGTGCCAGACCTGATCACCAAGCCGTTTCATGCCCAACCGTCGATCCCGTTAACGGCGATCGTCGATGAAGTTGTAGAAACGGCTCCCTATCTGCGCTCAACGGTGGCGGTGGTTCCCAGTACCCCGGCATTGAACCACAACACGTTCAACTTTTACGGCAATCGGGCTGATTTTCAGGTCTATGGCCGGGAGTTGGGCGGCAGTGAGGATCACCTCGTGCAGGATGCGCGATCGCACCTCTGGTTCATCACCCAAACCCAACAGAACGAAGCCGCCCCCCCGAATCATGTGGCGTTGGGGGATGCGATCGCCGCCGATCCCCGCTTTAAACCCGAAGGCCAATGGACGACTGCTGATCAAACCGTGATCACCCTCCACCATCGCCGCAAACGGCAACAGGTGGAACTACAACGGATCACCGTTCCCGCCACGGCTCCCCCCGGTCAACCCCTGCCCGTCACCTATGAATGGACGGGCCCTTGGGCGCGGCTGAAAACGGGGGTTGCGATCGTCACTTGGACGGCCACCACCGGCGAGGAATGGACTCACGATCACGGCATTGGTTTAGGAAATCTCCACACCGCCGAACCTGTGGCCCCCGATGATGGGTTTCGGGTCGTGGAAACCCTCGCGATGCTGCCCCCCGCTGAGCTTCCCCCCGGTGACTACGCCCTCACCGTCACCCTCCTCGATCGCACCACCGCCACGGCCGAAGTCCTCACTCCCCCCAGCACCACGATCCGCCTCGACCCCATCGCTGCCGCAATCC
>CAZCWE010000128.1:0-10049 GCA_964502285.1 uncultured Spirulina sp.
AGTCCGATGCCAATCCACGCCCCGCGCGTGGTGATCGCCATGAACTGCTCTGATTGACGTTTACTGATTGGAACCCAGGGTAAGATGCGTTCTTCTTGGCCATATTTTTCGCCGAGGGATTCCTTGCGTCGTTTAGATTCGCCCATATTCATTCCTGAATCACAGTGAAGCATAGTTATGATATCAAACCCTTGGGCGATCGCGGGATTACCAGGCGTTGCCGATCAGGGTATAGGCGGCCCAATAGAAGGGATGGGTGAAGGTTTGGCCGTCGCGGGTTTGGGCGAGGATGAGGGGGTCGAGGTCGATGGCCCCAGCGCGGGTTTTGAGTTGGTGGTCTGCGATCGCCACGTTGCCTCGCATCATTGCCAGTTGTGCCTGCTGTAGGGCCACCGCCTTCGTGGGCGCAGTTTGGAGGGCGTGATAAAACTCACCCATCACCCCCACGGTTCCCAAATCACTGATGTACCAGAGGCTCGCCAGGGCCGATCGCGCCCCAGACTTGACAATCAACCCCGCAAACCCTAATTCCGCTTCTGCATTGCCCGCCGCCGTTTCGCAGGCACTGAGCACCACCAATTCTACGGGCGGATCATCCCACGAAAATCGGTCAATGTCGTCGAGTTCTAAGCGATCGCGGAAAAATTGAATGTAGGAATCCTCCGGCGTTCCGGCGTTGAAATCGGCATGGGTGGCGAGGTGGACGATGTCACAATTGCAGGCGCGACGCTCCCGCCGTAATCGCTGTTGGGTAAAGTCGCCATTGAGAAAGGCGCGATCGCGCCAGCGCGACGGAATATTCGCCAATTCCGTCTCCACCCCCGGCAGCGGTGCTTGTTCCTGAAATTCCGACGCCCCCATCGCCAACACCGTCGCCTGATCGAGCCGATGCGCCGAGATGTCCAGCAAATTAAACGCCGGAATTTGCGCCAGGCTGAACTGTTCAACGAGAAACTGTTGATTGGCTTGGTCATACAACGCCGCAAAGGGGAACGATCGCAACCCATTTCCTCCGCAAATCAACAGCAAATCAATCTTGTCTTGGCGCAACACATCAGCGATCGGGGCAATCATCCAATCATAGAGACGGCTCGCGGGGCCGAGATAGCGATCGGAGTCCAGGTTACGCGGCTGCGCCACATCCCGCTGAAATTCCCGCATCGTTTGTGTCAATGCATTGGCATTGGCAGCAGTAATATCCTGACTGACGGCCAGGGTGTCAGGGGTAGTCAAAGCAAGATTCAAGGCATCGGGCTTCGACATTAACCAAAGCACCGCGCCCTTTTGTCCGGTCGCCTGCTGGAGTTCCGTCAGCTTGGCGGCAATCTCTTCGACTTGAACGTCCACGTCCCCAAGATCAAGGCCCCAATACTCCGCATATTCGCCACTCCACTCCTCTTCCATCGCGGCGATCGCGTTAGCCACCCTCGCGCTAGCCACCCTCGCATCAGCCACCGTTGGCGTCAATTGCACCTGTCCTCGCGCCGGACTCCACACCACAACCCCCAAAAATACCAAAACGGCACAACCCAAACTCAAAATCCAAGACCGCTTGATCATGATCACTATCAAAATTATTCTCTGCCGGTGGTGTGCCCTAGGGGTAACAGTTCTGTTCTAGCCTATACAGTGGCGTTTTGGGAGAGTCTGATCCTCATCTAGACGATCTGATGGCATCCCGCCCATTGCAGAGATAGACCCGCGATCGCCCCATCCTCTTTACAGCGATCGCTGCCGACGCACCGCCGCCCCCAAACCCAAGCCCGCCAAAAGCATCACCCAGCCGCCCCGCGCTTCAGGCACCGATTGCGGCAATGCCGTGAGGGTGACATTATCCACAAACTGCGTGGGGGTGGTGCTCGTGGTCAGATACGGGCGCGTGAACTGGAAACCCACGTCATACCAGCCCTCCGTCAGCACATCAAACCGGGCGGAGAGGCTGGCATACTCGACTAAATTGGACGAAATCGCCGCGAAGTCATGGCTAGCGATCGCATTCCCATCAAACATCAATTCCAACAGCCCCCCTGAAGCGTTCCGCCATTTTGACTGACTCGCCGCATCGGCGCTTAATTGAAACTGGCCCGCATCAAGATACACCGACTGCGTGAGGCTGCCCCCGCTGAATTGAGCCTCGGTAAAATTCACTTGTCCAACGCGAAACTGAGCCGCCAGAGATGAAACACCATCACCCGTCACATCAAATTCAGTCACATTCGGCAGGGGACTCTGATCAGGGTTGACACCATAGGAGCCATTGACTGTGGTTCGGATCGTCCAACCGCTGAGATCTCCCGTTTCAAATCCCCCATTGGTCAGCATTGCGGCGTTGGCACTCGCAATGCTCCCGAAACCCACGCTCAAAATGCTCGCGCCTGCGATTAAATATCTGTTCATACAGCCTCTATTTGTGATTAAACAACCGTGTTCAATGCACCCATGCACTGCGGTGTGTTGATCCGCAGCACGGTCTAAAACCCTATGACATAGACTGTAGCAAGTGAACTCCGTAAATGCACGGATCAGTATCGGTAATTACGGAAGTTTTACAAAATCCCTCCCCAAAGCCCATTCCGTTCATCAAAACTTTATAAATTTTGTTCCGGAGAGAAAATATGGACGGTGGCCCAGGGCTGGGCCTCGATCGTGCTGCTCATTTGGGGCGGCGTAGGTTCAAACCCAGCACCATCAGCAGGATGTAGGACAGCAGCGAACGGGGTTCAGGGATGGCGGTGATGCCCTTGTTGGAGTGACGGCCCAACTGTTGAAGGTCAGGGTATTCGTCGGTGGCAGCGGTGGAGGTTGCGGTTTTCACGTAGAAGAGGGGCGTGCTCTGACGGCGGTTCGGATTCACAATCTCTGTGGTGCGACCGTCTGTGGTTTTACGGACGAGCACAGGATATCCGATGGCCGTGGGCGCATAGGTGCGCGTGAGCACCGCGAGCTGGGATTCTACTTGCTCGTATTGGGGTTGGGGCGGTTGGATATCGGGAATGTCTTGGTTAATGTGGATCAAACCGCCGATCACATCGGTCTTACTGTGGTCACGGGTGCTGAGAATGGTGCCGAACATTTCGGTTTTTAACCCCAGCACCCAAAGCTGCCCGCCATCGTTCATGATTTTTGCCTCCCCCGCCGCTGGCCGCCCTTCCACATTCAAGCTCCGCGCCCACACGGCTTGATTTTGCATCCTGACCTGATCGGTTACGATGTCTTCTAAAAAGGTGTCTCCGGTGCCTTGGGGGGTGTTGGCGTAGCTGCGGAGGGAGGATTTTTGGACGACGAGGGTGCGATCGCTATTTTGCAGCACACTTGCCTCTTCCAACCGCTCGATTATCACCATCGGCGCATCCCCCGCCTCCAGTTGAAAACTCGGCTGTATTGAATCATCGCTAATCCGTGCGCCCATGCCCGTAATCCGGCGCACCGTGCCGCGAATCTGCACCGGCTCTGCGATCGCATAGGTGCGATTGGGCAGAAACACCGTATCCACCCCTGGCGTATCAATGGCGGCTTGAATAGCTGCGCCCGTATTGCCTTGCACAATCGCCACCTTGCCCAGATCGGACGGTAGGCGGGGTGTCTCGCGCACCGGAACTTGAAACGGCAGCCCATCGGTGGCCGTGCCGAGGGGATCAGCACAAGACCAATAGCGAATAGTCCCCGTGAGCGGGGTCAGATCTCCGGTGTTGCAGTCGTACAGTTCGGCGGTGGTGCCATAGCCCTGTTGTTCCACATCCATCAGAAGCGTGGTCATCGTGGCTCTTTCACCGGGGGTACTGTTGCCGCTCGGATTGTAGCGGGTGGTGATGGCCTTGAGGTCAGCGGGGCCGGTGTTGGTGAGGTGAGCGCCGAGCAGGGCAAGGGTCGCACCGTGGGCGAACAGTTCAACGGCGGGGACGGGGTTTTCGCTGACCAGATTGCGCAGGGTCAACACCTGCATCTCTTGGCGAATCCCCACTTCGGTTTGCTCACGCAGGTCAATATTTTCCATGTGGACGGAGTTGGTTTGACCCCCGCCCACATGAATACCGCGTGCAAAGCCGGTCACCGCCAGATTTTTCACGAGCAGCGGGCCGACTTCAGGGGCCGTGAGGTCTAAGCCGCTGACCCCTTGGCGATCGCCCGATCGCACCTGCACATCAAACACCCCGCCGCCATTATTAGAATTGAACTTCAGCGCGATCGCCCCCGGATTCTTGCGCCCCGTATCAAGGGTGAGATTCTCGACGCGATTGCGAAACCCGTTGGCCCGGTTTTCGCCGGTATCGAGTAGCGGTTTGGGTTGGGTGCGATCGCCAAACCCTGCGGCCCCATCCTTGAGCTTCAGGATCGTACCCCGCTGACTCTCCCCCAACACCGTCGTGCGTTTATAGGCCAAGCCGTCATGCTCTCCCCGTGGCCATTGCACCGTATCGCTGAGGAGATACGTCCCATCGGGGATATAGAGAATTTTATTACCATTGGCGATGTCATCACGGGACAACGCCCGCTGAAACGCCGCCGTATCATCCGTTACGCCATCCCCCACGGCTCCGTAGTCCCGCACATTAATCACCCCGCCCGCCGCCTCCGGCAACGCCGGAAACGTCTCATGGCGTGCCGTGAAGAAGGTTTGAAGAGCGTGATAGTCTTGACTGTAGACTGGCTGAGGAAAGAGAGTTTCAGCGATCGCACCCACCGTCACAGGCAACATGATCGCTTGAACAGTCAAAAAAAAACGAACAGAAAATCTCATGACCTTGGCACTAACTCTATAAGTGACGGACGAAAAATCCCATGACTTTGGCTCTAGCTCTATTCGGCGTGCAATGGAGTGGGGATATTCATAGAATTCACAATCCAATCCACGGTTTCTTGCTTCAGCCAGCCTTTCTGAGCCGCAATTTCACCAAAGCGCCGTCCCTCTTGACTTTGCTCTTCCAGAATTTCTTGGATTTGGTCATCATCTAACAGCCCGGCGAGTTTGAGGTACATCCCGATCGGCTGCCGTATTTCCTCAACGGGGAGCTGTGGTAAATGTTCAATCAAGAAATCGACGGTTTCCGGTTTGAGCCAACCCCGTTGGGCCAGGAGTTGACCAAATTGGAGGTTGGGATATTTTTCTTTATCGGCCAGAATATCCTGCACCTGGTCTGCGGTTAAGAGTCCCGCTCGTTGGAGCAATTCGCCGATGGGTTGGGCGTGCCGATAATTATGGAGCGGCTGTTGGGGGTCTTGTAACTTGGCTTGGGCTTGCAGAGCGATTTGTTTAGCGGCTAACAAGACAAAGGGCGGAATGGTGTCGGCGTAGCGTTTCCAGAGGCGGCGGGGTTCTTGCTGAAGACGATGCAGCCATTCCAAGCCCAGTTGTTGCATCCGTTCGGGAGCGCGTTGCACCGTTCCGGCGTAGAACGGGAACACGGCCCCCACCCCTAGCATCACGGCGTTGATTTTGCCGCGATGTTCAATGATCCAGCGTTCTTGCTTCGGACAGCCGAGGGCGACAAAGACGAGGCCCGCACCGCTGGCGTTGATGCGCTCGATCAGGTCTTGGTCTTCTTCGGGGGTGAGGGGGCGGAAGGGGAGGGGTTCCATGCCGGCGATCGCCAGCTTTGGATATTCTGTTTCGAGGCGATCGCGCATTTTCCCCAAGGTTTCCGCATCAGATCCCACAAAGGAAACACTCACATCTTCATATTGAGCTTGGTCGCAACAATACTGAAAGAGGTCGCTTCCCGTGACCCGGTCTTGTTTGCTCAACCCCAGTTGTTTCATCACCCACACCAGCGGCATACCGTCCGGGGTGACCAAATCGGCTTGCCCCAAAATGGCGGCAAACTCAGAGTTCCAATGGGCTTCCCTCAGCATATGCACATTGGCCGCAAAGACACCCTTGCTCCAACCGGCCTTCGCCCACTGCATCACCGTTTTGATTTGTGACTCCAGACTCATCGCCGTCACCGGAGAACCGACAACCCCCACGGTGGGGATATAAAACTCTAAATTGGAATTTTGGACTTGGTCTGAGCCTTCTTGAACATTAACCATGATTAAAGCTCTGGGGAATGATGAACGTATATAAGTTAAGTAATGAATTAATCGCTCAACACTGGGTAGATGTAAATGTTGAGCCGCTCACAGGCTACTACTACCTGGCGCAATGAACGAAGAGACGTGAGGTTGAGACGATATTGAGTCACGGTCGCACGGATTAATGATAGCGTAATTCATCGGGACTGCAAGGGAAAAATCCAGTGTTATCACTGAATTTATCCATGAAAGCATGACGGGAACCCTGTCCGATCACTCCGTAATCCTGCGCAATGATGACCCTTAGCCCCGGACAACCGTGAACGTCTGAATCAACCGCACGGATTCAGCCACAACCGCAAAACCGGCAATTCCGCACATCCTCTGACCTTGATGTGAGATCTATCTATTGATGCTGTGGCACTGGGCGAAGAGTGCCGCCAATGCCAACGACAGACTATGCAAAAACGAGGTGCGATCGCACCTCGTTCTGGAGTCACGTTAGGGATAGTTCAGCACAATCCCAAGGGCTTGACCCTTAGCGTTTGATGGACTTCGCCATCTGGCGGAACATATCCATGGTGCTGTCGGAGTTTGTCCGGCGTGGGGTTTCCGACACCGTCGGGGTTGAAGGAGCGGGTTCCGGGGTTGATGCTTTGGGCTGAGATTGGTTCGCATCCCGCTTTTCCATGGAGTTGATCTCGGTACTGATCTCAAAACCACCCCCATTGCCTTTGCTTTTGGGAAATTTGTGGGTGACTTTGTTGGGAGTCCGCATGTATTCGATGTCACCAAAGGTTTTAGCATCATCGGGTTCGAGGAAAAAAGCGCCTTGCTTTGCCATGGTTCAAAAGGTGAGAAATAGAGTGCAATCAGTTACGAATTATTAATAATTCTAATCTGTTTTATGAAAAAATGTGACAAAAAATGTCTAAATTTTGTGAGAATCGGACTGGGTGCGGCGGCCAAGCCCTTAGACCCGCAATGGATGCGGCGCTCAAGACTCTAGATCGTCAGTGCGATCGCGATCAATCCATTCTGAGAGGTCACGGGCGATCGCATAGCGCAATTCAATCGGCACTAATGACACCGTGATCGACGCGGGTTGCTCAGCATCGTCATCCGGCACTTGAAACGGGTCATCAGTGCGGCGATAGATATAGATCGACTGTTCATCAAAACTTAACTGCCCCAACACCAGCACCGTCGGCACAATTTCACCCCGACGATCCACCGTGATCGCGGCCATCGGTTCATCGAGGCCGTATTCCCCCAACTCCTCCGGGGTGACTGCGAGCTGCTGCTCACTTTTCCCCTCCGTGAGGATATCGGTCAAAAACGAGACGGTGGCCGCGTTGGCGATCGCGCTTTCCGGTTCCGTCAGCCGCCATTGGTTTTGCGTCCGGGACTGCTGCAAGACGATCCGCTCGTCCGGCGTTGTCACAATGATGCGACGAATTTCGGAGACTTCTAAATCGGGGAAAAGGTGCGATCGTGCCGCATCTCGGCGCGTCTGCTGCTGAGGAATGATCCCCTCAACCACATACACCACGCCGCCCAAGACCACAGCCGTCAGCAACAAGCCCCAAGTTGTGCGGGAAAAAGGTAAAGAAAACACAATGGTATGGATCGCAATAACTGAATGAAGCACTCAACGGCCCTTCACCCTTGCTGATCTTATGCCCCTTGGGGACAATTCCCCTAAGGCAATCTTAAGCAGCCTGATTTTCCCCTCCCAAGGCATAGAGCAACGCCATCCGCACCGCCACCCCACTGGTCACCTGCTGCGACACCAAACTCACCGCCGGATCATCCATCACCTCCGAACTCAACTCCACCCCCCGATTCACCGGCCCCGGATGGAGCACTTTCACCGTCGGTCGGCAGTGTCGGAGGCGATCGCGCGTAATCCCATAGACGCGGTGATATTCGCGCACCGTCGGTAACAGATGCTGGGCCATCCGCTCCCGCTGCAACCGCAACGCCATCACAAAATCCGCACCGTCCAAGGCCGGATCGAGATCCCAATGCACCTGTACCGGAGCCAACCGTTCAAACCCTTGGGGCAGCAACGTCGGCGGCCCGGCAAGATGCACCTCCGCCCCCGCTGCGGTCAAGCTCCACACATTCGATCGCGCCACCCGCGAATGGAGAATATCCCCCACGATCGCCACCTTTTTCCCAGCTAACAACTTCAACCGGGGCGTTTCCTCATCCAACGTCGTGCAGAGGGTGAACAGGTCGAGCAGGCCTTGGGATGGATGTTCGTGTTGACCGTCCCCAGCATTGAGCACCCGCACCCCCGATTGAATGCGGTCTAATTCCGTAGCGATCGCCTGGGGTACACCGGCCTGCTGATGGCGGATCACCATAATATTCGCTCCCATGGCCAGATAGGTTTTCGCCGTATCGAGGATCGTCTCGCCTTTGGTGAGGGACGATGTGCCGGGCGCAAAATTGAGAATATCCGCCGAAAGCCGTTTCGCCGCCAGTTCAAAACTGCTGCGGGTGCGGGTGGAGGGTTCAAAAAACAAATTCGCCACCACCTGGCCCTGCAAGGCGGGGACTTTTTTCGTCCGTCCGGCCAAAACAGCGCGAAAGCTCGCCGCCGTCTGAAGGATGGCATCGTATTCCGAGGCAGTAAAATCGGCTAAACCGAGGACATGGCGGCGCGTCCAAACTAACGTAGCGGGCATAACAGGCGAAAAAAGGGGCAACGCTAACCTATCACTCTTTTGAGATCGCTGTCTGCGATCGCTCCCTCCAGATTGCGATCGCGCCTTGATCCATACCCAGCCAGAACTCTCCACACCCCTCTAGCCCCTGCCGCGAAATACCCTCGGACAACGGCGGTACACTGGAATAGATTAAGGCCCGCATCTAAAGGATTGCTGATGACTATCCTCGATCTTTCTGTGACCGCCCTGGCTCCGGGGCGATTGCCCTTTCGCTTGGAGCATTTGCCGCCTCCGGTTTATTTTGTGGGCGGTACAGTACGGGATGCGTTGTTACAGCGACAACGGCCGGATTTTGATGTGGATTGTGTCGTGCCCAATGGGGCGATCGCCACGGCGCGAACCTTGGCGGATCTGTATGATGCGGGGTTTGTGGTGCTCGATGCCGAGCGACAGATTGCGCGGGTGGTGTTTCCCAATGGCACGGTGGATATTGCCCAAATGGTGGGGGATAGCCTCGAAACGGATTTGCAGCGGCGGGATTTTCGGATTAATGCGATCGCCTACGACCCCCACACCCAAGAACTCTTCGACCCCCTCGACGGCATCGCCGACCTCGAAGCCGGGGTGATTCGCATGGTAGCCAAAACCAATCTCCGCGACGACCCCCTGCGCATTCTCCGCGCCTACCGTCAGGCCGCTCAATTGGGCTTCACGATCAAGCCAAAAACCCGCACCGCCCTGCGCAAATATGCCCCCCACCTCGCCACCGTAGCCGGGGAACGGGTGCAGGCCGAGTTAAATATCCTCCTCTCCACGGCTCACGGTGCGGACTGGATTGAGGCGGCCCATCACGATGGTGTGCTGCACCCGTGGCTCCCGATGATCACCCCAGAGGCGATCGCACAACTCAAGCAAGTGGATCAAGTGGCCTGGCTCTTGGGGAAAATTTGGGATGAATTTTCCACGGAATTAACCGCCACCGTCACCCCCACCGCCCTCTCCCGCCTCAGCTTGGCAAAATTAGCCTGCTTGCTGGCCCCTGAGCCTGATGCGATCGCCCCCACCTTAGCCGCCTTAAAATATTCCCGCCTCGAAACGCGAGCCTTAGAAACCGCCCTGCGCCATCTTGCTGACCTGTTGGGATTAGTCGATCAAGAGATGAGTTTAGCGGAGCAGTATTTTTTCTTTCAGGCCGTGGGGGATGTGTTCCCGATCGCCGTCGTCTTGGCCGTGGCGATCGCCTCCTCCCAAGACATCCTCCGGGAAACCCGCGCCGTCGGCATCATCGCCCCCTTAGTCAACGCCTATCTTGACCCCAATAGCCAAGTGGCGCACCCCACTCCCTTGGTTTCGGGAACG